>DAOLFO010000339.1:0-3505 GCA_035326305.1 Chitinophagaceae bacterium | reverse complement strand
GCAGTCTTCAAATACCCGCTATCCGGGGGAAACCCGGCTAACTGATGTCCGGGGTTATACTGAAAAGCTGCCCCGCCAGTAGTACGCAGCCCTCCCCCAACCGGATGGGAATGTATATATGGCTGAATAAACCTTTTATTCATCACCCGTACATTATAGGATGCATCATCAGATCCCAGGAACGTGGTCCTGAACCTGTTAATAGTAGCATTACTGTAAGGGCCGTATAACAGCAGAAGAAAGGCCACGGTAGCAAAGGCAGCAAATATCCTTGTATTCCTATTATTAAATGTTATTAGTATAAACATTAGCACCCCTCCTATCAGCATGGCATTAGCAGTACGGGTACCGGAAAAGCTCATGCCCAGTATCATAACCAAAATCCCCAATCCAAGAATGCCTTTCCTATACCATTTTTTCTCATAGGCAGCAATGGCCATAAAAAGAATGGCGCTGGCAGCCATAGCGATGCCAAAAGCGGTAGGGTCGGACATGATGGAGAATTTCCTGAAATCGCCTGCAATAAAAGTAAGCCCAAAACGGTGAGGATCGGCCAGGAGCCAGGCCATTTCAAAATCAAAAAGCCCGTGCATCTGCTGAATACATCCATATACCCCTGCTATAGAGCACAGAATAAATAGAACAGTTAAAAAGCGGCGGATGACCTGCCTGTCAGAAAAAATACAATACCCTATATAAAGTAAAAGAAATTCAGCCAGTATCTTACGGATTGTTTGCAGCCATGCGCCAACTGAATGTCCGTAGGGATTGCCAATTTGCAGCACAACATAACCGTAAAGCACCAGTATAGCTACTGTAACATATGACCTGGGAAACTCCCGATTAAATCTTTTTGAAATAAACAGGCTAAGAAAGGTGGCTACCAGCAAAATGTCTGACCCGATACCTACCTGGAGAGAGTCATTAAATAAAAACCGATTTAAATGAAACCCAAAAAATGAATACCCGGCTGTTATATAAAGCCCGGCTTCAGTATTTACCAGGCAAACCAGTAAAAAGGCGAAAGAGACAATTAAGCCAAAAATACCAAGGCCCAGAAGTTCCTGCCTTGCTATCAGGTAACCGAAAAAAAGGGCAATTGCAGCAACCAGGAAAACCCCTATGCTATTATTCAGCTTCTCGTTTAGAAAATATTTTCTATACAGCTTATCAAGCCATGACTCAACTTTCACTTTTTGCCTCATATAGGTACCTGGTTGGGCTTACAAGTATGGATTAGTCCAGAATGACAATTTTCAAGAAAAAGAAAACTAAAACTATGGCAGTGAAAAGGATCAAAAGTCTTTCGTGTATTCCCGGTTTCTGATTTTCCATTTGCTGATAAAATTAGTCAAACTTTATTTATTAAATAATAAAAGGAAATGAGCTCCTTTTCAGAAACTCATTTCCTTGAAAGTACTATTGCCCGTATTTATAACTTAACAAGTTTCAGCGTTTTCACCCTCATCTTGTTATCCCTGCCCAGCAATTCGACACGAACGATATAAGTGCCCGGCTTGCTCATTCCATTGCCCGGCTGGATCCGTACCTGGTTTCTACCCCCGACGGTACCGGCAACGTTATTCAGGTAAACATTCTGACCTGCCTGGTTGAACACAGTTATCACGGCCCTTTCCCCGTCTTCTGCATCAAAGACTACATTGAAGGCGTTATAGAAAGGATTCGGATAGGCGTTGATATAGCCCTTCTCTATTGTAATTTCCTGTGTATTTGCCGCTGCCACTTCAGCGCTCCGTCTGCCTGCTGTAGCAGCAGTGTCCTGTCCCGGCATGGCAGATGGCATACCCATAGACTGAGGCGCTGAGCCCGGCAGTACAGGTGTGGCAAAAGCCGGCTTGCTGACGCCTGATATAATCATAGCGTTCAGGTATCCGCCCGGAGACTGTGAAGATCCGCGGTGAATGCTGATCTCCACCTCGCCATTCTCATCCGGCTGAATGTCATGCACTACCAGCCGGCCATAACCAAGGTTGAGGGCAGCATTGAGGTAATACGTTTTTCCATTAATAATATACGCTGACCGCAGATCACCAAATCCGGCAGAGCTTCCCACAAATGTAAAGTCATAGCGGTGTGCCACATTTAACCCTTTCACTTTCACTTTAGCTGTAATGCCCGGGAAAACATAGTAAGAATACATCAGTAAATCGTCAGGATAATATCCTGAATTGTTTCCGGTCACCATACCAAGCGGGTGTACCTCAGAGAAGGCATCAATGATCTCCATGCCCGTACTGGTGGTCTGGCCTGCCTCATTTTTGAATCCGCTCCACAGAGCACCGGCTACCGGAGCAGCATGTGTATTATTCCATGGGCTTCCCACATCGTTTACACCTGTAAAGTTGATGTATACATTGCTGGCATAAGTAGTGGCCTGGGCCATATTACAGTATGCTGAGAACTGGCCGCTCTTCACCGCCCTTACCGTATAATAATAAGTCCTGTTTGCTTTCAGGTTATTATCAGTATAAGAAGTCGCATTAGCTGCCAGTGTGGCCACCAGCGCAAAGGAACTGTTCAGCGTATCAGTAGCACGCCATACCTGGAATCCTGTTTCATCACTCGCCCTGTCTGCCCACTGCAGTTTCAGGGAGTTGCTGGCAATACCTGTCACCCGCAAATCAGTCGGGCTCAGGAGTGTTACTGAACTGGCATAGCTCTGTACAACCAATGAGGTCAATATAGCCAGGTCATTACCGGCTGCTTTTGCAATATTGATCACGATCTCACCGCTTGCATTTGGCACGATACCATTTATCTGAACTGTCTTGTTCATATTATAGGTAGCATCCAGCGATACAGTGGTTCCGTTGATAGTGAAGTTGGTAAGGCACTTCAGTCCAAAATCGTGTGAAGCGAAGAACACGACATTATAGCGCCTGGAAGTGCTCAGCCCTGAGAGCCTGATCCGCTTAGTGGAAGTTGACTGATCATAAAGGCTGGTGCGCATTACAGAGTCAGGATAAATAGTTTCTCCGTTGCCGGGTATCATACCGCGGTTAAGGATATCCATATTATCCAGTATAGTAATGTTCATTCCTGAATTGGCATTACCATCATCAAGCAGTCCTGACATTGCAGAACCCGCTAAAGGCCATTGGCTAAAGTTATTCCAGGGCCGTTTTCCGGTAAATACACCATCGGAGAAGTTGATATACACAGAAGATATGTCTTTATCCACTACTGTAATATCAAACATAGCCGAACGTGCAGAATCCAGGTTGTCGGATGCTGTTATTTTAATACCCGGATAATAGCCAATAGCACCGCTGCTCGGAACAATATTAATCACGCCGGTACCATTTCCGTTATCCGTAAAGGTGGCAAATGGCGGGAGCCCGGTTGCTGTCAGGGTTATATGATCAGCAGCGTCATCTATGGCTGTCACATTCACTGCTACTGACTCATTGTTTTTCAGCACCACATTAGCTATTGCTGCAATCTGGGGCACCCTGTTCGGAGTAAGGATAGACACCGTTTCTGA
>DAOLFO010000338.1:0-3508 GCA_035326305.1 Chitinophagaceae bacterium | reverse complement strand
CAGCCGCCAGCCGCTGGCCCATATCATACCCGCCTGGATGATGGGGTAGTCAATACCGAATAATGCCGTAATACGGTTTTTAAAGATGCTCATAAGCAATAAAACTAAGAACAATCAGCGGCAAACGGCCAACTATGTTTATCCCAGGTCTATGTTTGTATTGTCGCCGATATTCAGAGTGCGGGTTTCACCTTTCAATCCCGTATCGCTGCCGATGATGGAGTCTTCCAGTACAATGTCAAACAGGTTGGAATAAGAGCCAATGATAGAGCGGCGTATGATGGAGTAGTTGATCCGTGTGTTTTCCCCGATAGTCACGTTGGGGCCGATGATGGAGTTTTTGATATCGCAGCCTTCGCCGATGCTTACCGGTGGAATGATTACCGTATTTTCAAAAGGGTATGAGGCCGGCAGCATGGCGCCAAATTTCTTGAGCAGGGTGGCATTGGATTCCAGCAGGGTTTCCTTACGGCCGCAGTCAAACCAGCTATCTACTTTAAAGGGTTTGAAGCGAATGCCCTGCTGCAGCATGCACTCCAGCGCATCGGTGAGGCTGTATTCGCCATGCGTGCGCAATCCCTGCAGGTAGTTGCTTTCCAGGCATTGAAATAGTTGCTCACTCTCTTTTATTTTATAAATGCCTACCAGCGCCATATTCGACTTAGGTATCTGCGGCTTTTCCACCACATGCTCTATGTACCCGTCGTCGCCCATCTCTGCCACGCCAAATTCGCGGGGGTCATCTACTTTTTTTACACCCAGCATAGAGTGGGGGCTGTTTACCACATCGGCTACATTGTATTCGCAGATGGTATCGCCCAGCACCACTATTACTTCATCGTTATTAACCGCCTCACGGGTTATTTTAATGGCATGGCCCACTCCCTGCCGGTCTGTCTGCTGCACGTACTGCACTTTCAGGTCGGGATATTTGGCCTGCACATAGTCCCGGATCTTATCGCCTAAGTATCCTACAATGAAAATAAACTCTGTAATGCCTGCTTCCCGTAACTGGTCAACTATAATGCTCAATACCGTTTTTCCGGCAAGCGGGATCAGCGCCTTGGGCTGAGTGTAACTGTGGGGGCGCAGCTTTGTGCCTGCACCTGCTACTGGTATGATTGCCTTCATGTTCCCTTTCAGAGGCTTGATAAAAAGTTTGTAAAAGCCAACGAAAGTAACACTTTTTAACACAAACAAAAAGTTATCCGCACCCGTGTGTTTTCAACCAAAGGGCCGCCTATTTTTGCAGCGCTGAATGTATGGGCCCGGCAGCAGTGCTATTATGGTGCTTTTGTTGCGTCGCACACTTCGGCTTCCTGTTCGCTGTTCAGCAACACAGATTTTGGAAAGGTTTAAAGGTTCCGGGTGTTTCAAAAGTTCAAGAAGTACTAAACACACTAAACCTCTTGAACCCTTTAAACTTCTTAAACCCTTTGAACCTCTTGAACCCTGAACTTTAAACCTCAAACTTTAAACTTTTTTGAACCCTCCCCTATATGCAAAGAGACAACCAGGTATTTGACTTCATCAGCCAGGAGCTGAGCCGCCAGCGCAACGGCATAGAATTAATCGCTTCCGAAAACTTTACTTCCCTGCAGGTGATGCAGGCGATGGGCACCGTGCCTACCAACAAATATGCGGAAGGCTATCCCGGCAAGCGATACTATGGCGGCTGCGAAGTAGTGGATGAAATAGAAACGCTGGCCATAGAGCGCCTGAAAAAAATATTCAATGCTTCCTGGGCCAACGTACAGCCGCACAGCGGGGCGCAGGCCAATGCGGCTGTATTCCTTGCCTGTGTAAAGCCCGGCGATAAAGTGCTGGGCCTTGACCTGAGCATGGGCGGGCACCTGACACATGGCAGTCCTGCCAATTTCAGCGGCAAGCATTACCAGGCCCTGTTTTACGGGGTAAAAAAAGAAACCGGGCTGTTGGATTATGATCAACTGGAAGCCACTGCGCTGAAAGAAAAGCCCAAAATGATTATCTGCGGTGCATCGGCCTACAGCCGTGACTGGGATTACAAGCGCATCCGCGAAGTGGCGGATAAAATCGGCGCCATCCTTTTTGCCGATATAGCCCACCCGGCCGGCCTTATTGCCAAAGGGCTGTTGAACGATCCGTTTGACCATTGCCATATTGTTACCTCCACTACGCATAAAACGCTGCGGGGCCCCCGCGGTGGCATCATTATGCTCCGCCATGATTTTGAAAATCCCTGGGGCATCAAAGATCCAAAAGGTAATACCCGTACCATGAGCCAGTTGCTGGACCTGGCCGTATTTCCCGGTACACAGGGTGGCCCGCTGGAGCATGTGATTGCGGCAAAAGCAGTGGCCTTTGGCGAAATCCTTTCAGACGATTTTACCGTCTATGCCAGGCAGGTGGTGGCCAATGCGCAGGCCATGGCAAAGGCGCTGGTGAGCAGGGGATATGACCTGATCAGCAATGGTACCGACAACCACCTGATGCTGATAGACCTGCGTAATAAAAACCTGACCGGCAAAAAAGCGCAGGAAACATTAGACAAAGCGCACATCACCCTCAATAAAAATGCCGTACCGTTTGACGACAAATCGCCGTTTGTGACATCGGGGATACGGGTAGGTGTGCCGGCTATTACCACACGGGGTATGAAGGAGCAGGATATGGAAGCTGTGGTATCACTGATAGACAGAGTATTGCAGCATACTGATGATGAAAAAGTGATTGCCGGGGTGAAAGAAGAAGTGAAAGCAATGATGCAGCAGTTTCCCCTGTACCCGGAATTGTAAATATTTATTTAAGTTTACCTTGCTTAATTTTTAAAAACCGATAAACCTCATACACCATGATACAACGCCAGCAAACATTATGGTTTCTACTGGCAGCGGCTGCTGCTGTATTAAGCTTTATGTTCCCTTTTTATACGGGAAATATTATTAAGGACGGAACCACCATTCCTTCTTACCATGAGTTGGATGGGGCCAGCGGTTTTTTCCTGCTGGTACTGACAGGTATTACAGCTGTCATAGCCATAGCTGCCATTTTCCTGTATAAAGAGCGTAAGACCCAGTTGAAGGTAGCTGTGGCAGGAGCGGTTGTCAGCATTATCCTGCTGATCATTTACATCTCACAGGTAAAGAAATTTGCCAATGGCCGGCTCTCTCTTTCTTCGGTGCTGGTTATTGCTGTTATTATTGGCTTTGTCCTGGCTGCCCGCGGCATCTGGAGAGATGAAAAGCTGGTAAAAAGCCTTGACAAGCTGCGGTAATCTGGAAAGGTGCCGGCGCTTATTTTTTAATAAGATTAAAGCGATCAGGAGATACAGGGCACTTTACAGTTTCCGGTATTTTTTAAATACTTCCTCTTTCATTGTGCTTACCAGGCACTAAGTTTCGTATCCTCAATGCCGGGCTGACACACGCGGAATCATAGCTATCTTTGCCCCGTCTTCTCATGCAGTATTTCCGGCCATACCGGCGCTTTATTACCAGCTATTACCTTACCGAGGGGCTGCGCATTA
>DAOLFO010000023.1:0-18856 GCA_035326305.1 Chitinophagaceae bacterium | reverse complement strand
CAAAAAGGATGAAGCAGGCGGCAGTCTGCTGGCTGAATAACCCGCGGGTACCCCGTGAGGCATCCGGCACCAGCGGCATGACGGCTGCGATGAACGGGGCGGTTAACTTCTCTACAGATGATGGCTGGATACCTGAATTTATTAATCATGGCCATAATGGCTTTGTAGTGCCCAAAGCGGACTATGCAAATATGCCGGTGCATGAGCAGGACCAGTATGACCTGGACAGGATTTATGAAATACTGCAAAATGAGATCCTGCCGCTGTATTACGATAATTATCCTACCTGGCGGCAACTGATGAAAAATAGTATGCAGGATGTGCGCTTCCAGTTTGAAAGCAACCGGATGGCGCATGAGTACTATGATCAGTTGTATAAATGACCAGGATGATATTTAACCTGTTGTATTATTAATACCCTTTGGGCTTAATAATATTAAGTGTCATAGCGTAAGTTTTCATAAATCGGGTAAAACAACCGGCCCGGCATCAGCAATGCCCCAGCAGGTAATACACGATTACAAATACCACAATAAAGCCGAGGCAGCCACCGCCCCATTTATATCCCGCATAGCCGGCCAGTAATGTGCGCAACCAGTTTTTCATGCCTGTATCATTTTCGTTGATAAATCAAAAAGGCTGCCAACTGTGCAACAGGCTGTTGAAAACGGGTTATAAGAAAGACGCTATTACTTTTTCTGCAGCAACAGAATGATGATAAAAGCCGGTAAGCTTATTAATAACGCCTTCCACCAGCGCATCGGGGCAGGAAGCGCCGCTGGTGATCAGTATTTTTACAGGCTCTTTTGCCGGCAGGTAGCCGGTGGTTAGTATTTCTTCTTTTGTATGAAAATTGAAATGGAGGATTTCTGATGCGGATAGGATTTTTTCTTCACTGCTGATAAAATAAGTGGGCAGCTTTTCCTCACACAGCTCTACCAGGTGCGATGTATTGGAAGAATTATACCCGCCTACTACTATCGCCAGCTCAGCATCGGTGTGCAGCATACCGGACACGGCAGACTGGTTATCATTGGTGGCATAGCAAAGCGTATCCCGTGTGTCTGCAAAATAAGCTTGCAATGAACCCGGTGCCGGCTGATATTTTTCAATCATGGTTTGCTTTAAAAAATCAGCAATCGCCTGCGTGTCGCTGGCCAGCATCGTGGTTTGATTGACCACGCCAATGCGGCGTAAATCTTTTGTTACATCAAAACCTTCGGAGTATTGCCCTGCAAATTCTGTATAGAATTGCGGGGCATCCTTCTCCCCGGTTATGTATTTAGCCAGCTCCTGTGCTTGTGCCATATCCCTGACCACTACGGCAGGTGCTCCCGCAGCAGCATGGGAAAAAGTGGCCCTGGTTTCCTCATGCTTTGGCTTGCCGTGTATGATGATGGTGTAATCTTTTTTTGCAATGGCTTCGCTCCGGTTCCATACCTTTTCCACAAAGGGGCAGGTAGTATTGTATTTTTCCGTGGCAATGCCAATGGTTTGCAGTTTTTTTTCAATTGCCAGTGTGGTGCCAAAGGCGGGGATGATCACCACATCATCGGCCGTTAGCTCTTCAAAAGGTATCAGTTGCCGGCCATAAGTGTCCTGCAAAAAAGTAATGCCATGCGTTTGCAGGTCGGCATTTACCTGCGGGTTATGGATCATTTCGCTTAACAGGAATATGCGTTTACCCGGATTTTCATTTACCGTACGGAAGGCGATTTCAATAGCATTTTCCACACCATAACAAAAGCCGAAATGGCGGGCCAGGTAGATGTGCAGGGGGCCAAAATCCAGCAGCGTGGGGGAAAAATCCTTTTTTAGCTTATCCTGCTCTTTCCGCTTTTTTTTGATAGCGGAGATCAGCGGGCTGCGATAGATAATCGGCACATCAAAGCTCTTCATAGCGCAAAGATACTACTCTCTGCTAAAGCCCCCGGCGGCAGACCGGGTGTAAAATTCTTTTCCCGGAAGCGGTGTAAGTTCTTATATTCACCAAAACGGCTTGCATGAAAGGTATGTATTTAATGCTGGCGGCTGTATGTATGACCGCCGGTTGTAATAATGAGCCAGGTTCAAACGAAAAAAAAGCAATGAGCAGCAATAGCAAAACCCCGGAGTGGGCACATACTACCAATATTTATGAAGTAAATGTAAGGCAATACACACCCGAAGGCACTTTTAATGCCTTTGCAAAAGAAATGCCGCGGCTCCGCGAAATGGGGGTGCATACCATCTGGCTGATGCCCATTACCTCTATTGCACAAAAAAATATGAAAGGCAGCATGGGAAGCCCTTATGCCTGCGCTGATTATACTTCCATCAATCCCGAGTTTGGCACGCTGGACGATTTTAAAGCGCTGGTAAAAGAAGCGCATGGCCTGGGCATGAAGGTGATCATTGACTGGGTGGCTAATCATACGGGCTGGGATCATGTATGGACAAAAGAACATCCTGAATATTACCTGCGTGATACGGCAACGGATGATTTTAAAATTGCCAGCGGCATGGATGATATCATTGAGCTGGACTATGGCAATCCTGCATTGCGCAAAGCAATGATTGAGGCCATGAAATATTGGGTAAGGGAAGCGGATATTGACGGCTTCCGGTGTGACCTGGCGAGCTGGGTGGAAGTGGATTTCTGGCAGGAGGCCCGTCCGCAGGTGGATGCGCTCAGGCACCTGTTCTGGCTGGGAGAGTTTGATGAGCTGGAAAACCCTGAATACGGACAAGTGTTTGATGCCAGCTATACCTGGAGCTGGATGCATAAGACGAAAGATTTTTATCAGCAGCGGTTACCGTTGAATACGCTGGATACACTGCTCCATCGCTACAGCAGCATTGGAGATGCATCGATGCGGGCCTGGTTTACTACCAATCATGATGAGAATAGCTGGAACGGAACGGAGTATGAAAAGTATGGCGATATGGCGCCTGCGCTTGCCGTATTCAGCGCTACCTGGAATGGGGTGCCGCTGCTGTACAGTGGCCAGGAGCTGCCGAATAAAAAACGGCTGGAGTTTTTTGAGAAAGATCCTATTGCATGGACAGGAAAAAATGAGCTGCATGATTTTTATAAAAAACTGCTGGAGCTCAAAAGCAGCCACCCGGCTCTGCGTGGAGGCGATACAACGGTCACAACCTATCGCCTGGAGACGAACCATAATGATAAAGTATTAGCATTTCTGCGGAAGAAAGAAGATAAAGAAGTGCTGGTGATCCTGAATTTTTCAGGTGATACGCTCCCTGATTTGTCTGTACAAGACGGGCAGGTAAAGGGCATATTTACCGGCTTGTTTAACGATAAAGCGAAGGATTTTGATGCCAGCCGCAGTGAGCCGGCCACTCCCTGGTATTATGCAGTATATGTGAAGCATTAATCAGCCTGCTTTTACCGCTCTTATCATCCGGTCTTTGCCCTGCATATCTTTTTTTAGCAGGGGAGTATAGTTGTATTGTAAGAATAAATCGATAGCGGCCTGTCCCAGGCTTTCGTGTATTTCTGCATAGATATATGCTCCCGGCTTCAAATGTGCATGGCCAAAACGGGCAATAACTTCATAAAAGATTAAAGCATTATCATCCGGAACAAACAGGGCGGTGCCCGGCTCATATTTCACCACATTTGCATTCATGCTGTGGCTTTCTGCCTGTGGAATATAGGGTGGGTTGCTCACCATAATATCGTACTGCTCCATCTTTTCCCATTCTATTTCGTTCAGGAAGTCGAGCTGAATGAAGCTAATTGCTGCGCTGTGTAAAGCAGCATTTTCTTTTGCCACGGCCAAAGCCGCTTCACTGATATCACAGGCAGCAACCGTGGCAGCCGGGATTTTTTTCTTTAGTGAAATGGCAATGCAACCGCTGCCGGTACCTATATCAAGGAGAGAGAGCGGCCCTGCGCTGCCATGATCTTTAATGATCCACTCAGCCAGCTCTTCTGTCTCCGGCCGCGGTATCAGCACATGGGGGTTGACATGGAATTTCATCCCGTAAAACCAGGCTTCCTGCAATATATATTGTACCGGTTCGTACTGCAGCAATCGTTTTAAATATTGCTGTACCTGCTGATCTTCTTTTGCTGTAAGAGGTTGCTTTTTATAGATCATGCGCTCTGCTTTGCGGGAGCCGGTGATGGCTTCCATGACCCAATCAGTTATCAGGCCGGCTTCTTCGGGGGAGTAAATGTCCCGCAGTTCCCTGAGCAGCAGGAACGTGGCTTCCTCTGTTGTCATGGGCGCAAACTTAATTCATTTAAATTTGCCGCTTTATGAGCCTCACACATGAAGCATATATGCAGCGCTGTATTGACCTGGCCCGCAGGGGAGCGGGGTATGTGGCTCCCAATCCTATGGTAGGGGCTGTGCTGGTATACGATGGCCGGATCATAGGAGAAGGATATCATACAAAGTATGGAGAGGCTCATGCAGAGGTTAACTGCCTGGCATCTGTCAGCGGGGAAGACCGGCAGCATATTTCTTCTTCCCGCATGTATGTGTCGCTGGAGCCCTGCGCCCATTATGGCAAAACACCGCCCTGTGCCGATTTGATTATTGCACATCATATACCGGCGGTTATTATTGGCTGCAGGGATAGCTATCGTGAAGTGGATGGAAAGGGAATAGCGAGGCTGCAGGCTGCAGGTGTAAATGTTGTATACGGTGTGATGGAAAAAGAATGCAGGCAACTGAACCGGCGTTTTTTCTGTTTCCAGGAGCAGCATCGCCCTTATGTAATATTAAAATGGGCGCAGACCAATGACGGGAAAATAGCGGGTGGTACGCAGGAGCGCTTGCTGATTAGCAACGAATATACCAACCGGCTGGTACACCGGTGGCGCAGTGAGGAAGCTGCGATACTGGTGGGGACAAATACGGCATTGCTGGATAATCCATCTCTGACCACAAGGCTGTGGCCGGGCCCTTCGCCACGCCGTATGGTGGTGGATATGGATCTGCGGTTGCCTGCTGATCTTCATTTGATGGACGGTGCAGCGGATACGATTGTTTTTAACAGGCACAGGCACGGCGTATCTTCATCTTCATCATTGATGTATTACCAGCTTACGGAAGATGTCAGCTTTGTGCCCCAGTTCTTGCATGCGCTGTATCAACTGAAAATATTAAGTGTGCTGGTAGAAGGCGGCGCCCGGTTGCTGCAATCATTTATAGATGAAAATGCCTGGGACGAGGCAAGGGTGATTACCAACACGGTATTGGTAGCCGGCAATGGATTACCGGCGCCGCAGTTATCATCCGCTTTTGCAAAAGACCAATACCGCCTGGGTGTGGATGAAGTGATCATTTATGAACCATCAGCAAACCGGTGATCTTTTTTGATTATGAACGAAGATTATTATTATACTATTGAGCAAACGGGCACTGCGGAATTTAAAGACAGGGGCAGCCGCTTTATTGCGTTTACTATCCCGGTAAATACGGTGCAGGAGTGTAAAGACAGGGTAGCGCAGCTAAAGAAAGATCATCCGAAGGCAAACCATCACTGCTTTGCTTACCGGCTGGGGCCTGATGAAAATAATTTTCGGGTAAGTGATGATGGCGAGCCTTCCGGATCAGCAGGCCGCCCGATACTGTGGCAAATAGACAGCAGGCAGGTAACGAATATCCTGGTAGTGGTGGTGCGTTATTTTGGCGGCACCTTGCTGGGTGTGCCCGGGCTTATCAACGCCTATAAAACAGCGGCATCCCTGGCGCTGCAGGTAACACCGCTGGTGCAAAAACCGGTGCTGCTCAACTACCGCATACAGTTTGACTATACACAAATGAACGATGTAATGCGGGTGATCAAACAGTTTGATTGCCTGGTGCTCCGGCAGGAGAACCATCTTTTTTCATTGATGGAAATAGGCATCCCTAAAAACAGGCAGGAGGAAGTGCTTTACAAATTAAAAGATATCCGCGGTGCGGAAGTAGAGCAGATGGCCGGGGCTTAGCGGTGCGTTTCATAATAATTTACGGGCAACACATTTTGCAATTGCCGGTATATTTCCGGCTGCAGGGGAGTGGCTTCGCTTATGCCGGCAGCTTCGGCCAGTTGTGCCGGGGTTCTTATACCTGCTACAACGGATGTAACGGCCGGATGATTCAGGGCAAATTGCGTAGCTGTTTGCGCTGCTGTTTTATTACCGGCAACTTTTTTTATTGCTGCAGCTGCCTGCTTTACTTCTCCGGCAGTATACCCCAGGTATGAGGTTGACGGCTTGCCGGCCAGCAGCCCCCTGGCAATGCTGCCCCTGGCCAGCACACCAATACCTTTTTCCCTGAGCAGTGGCAAACAGGTTTCTTCCGGCCGCCTGTCGAGCAGGCTGTACTGCAGCATGACGCTGGTGATGGCAGATCGCTGTACATATTCCCTGATTACATCCGGGCGGATAGATGAGATGCCATAATACCTGATTTTTCCTTCCTGCTTTAATTGCTCAAAGGCTTCAATAACCTCATCTATGGGATCATCTATAGTGCCGCCATGCAGTTGCAGCAGATCGATATAATCTGTTTGCAGGCGCTGCAGGCTTTTTTCGGTTGCGGAAAGGATATGTTTTTTTGATGGATCCCAGCTCCAGCTTTTGCCGTCTTCGTTCCATACGTTGCCCGCTTTGGTGGCGATCATTATTCCTTTTCTTTTTGGGAGCAGCGCTTTTCCCAGCATGGTTTCATTCCAGCCTTTGTCATACAGGTCAGCAGTGTCAAAAAAGTTGATGCCCATGTCAATTGCCTGGTGAAGCACGGCGGCTGGGCCGGGGTGCTGTGGTGTAAGTGACATGGACCCAAAGGAAATTTCGCTGATGTGCAGTGCAGAGGACCCAAGCTGGTGATAATGCATGAAGGGTATTTAAATTCTGAATGGCAGGAAAGGAGTTAAAATTAAAACATCAACAGTCAAAATTACGAAGTTGAAGGTTCCGGTAAACCAACCGTCAATCGTGAATCGGAGCGCCGTACATCATACATCGTACGTCACACATCCTGCAGCTAATAGCAAATCATCAAATCAGAAATCATTAAATCAGACATCCTTAAAATCAGTGATCATTCACCGCTCCTTTCTTCCCATGCTTTATTCAGTGCGCCCAAAAAAGTCTCACCGGCCTGGGCCCCTGAGATCACATAGCGATCATTGAAGACAAAATAGGGTACGCCCCTTACGCCTATTTGCTGTGCTTCATACAGGTCGCCCTGTACTTTGTCAAGGTAGCTTTCATTGGTGAGGGCAACAGTAATATCACCGGGCTGCAAGCCGGCTGCCTGCCCCAGTTGCTGCAGGGTGTCTGTGTCATCTATATTTTTTCCTTCGGTAAAATAAGCGCTGAACAGCAGCTCTTCCATTTCATTTGCTTTTCCTTTTTCTTTGGCCAACTGGAGCAGCCGGTGCGCCTGCAGCGTATTTGCCAGCACGGCTTTGTCCAGGTGATAATCCAGCCCCTCCTGTTTTGCCATAGCGGTAACCTGCGCATTTGCCTGCCGGGCCTGCTCCGGGCTCATGCCTTTAGCCTGCACCAGGTAATCAGCGGGACTCAGGGAAGTATCCGTTTTAAGACCGGGATTTAGTAAAAAACTTTTCCATTCGATGACAACGGAATCCCGCTGCTCAAAAGCCGCCAGTCCTTTTTCGAAACGTTTTTTACCGATATAGCAAAACGGGCACATCACATCCGACCAGATCTCTACTTTCATTTTATAAAGGGTTTGTGATTGTTAGAACAAAAGCGGGCATAAAAAGTTGGGCAGTACGGGAACCTGCGGGGCTGCCCTGTATTATTAATTGTCCATCATTTAGAAAAAAGATTTGGAAAATTAACACTGTTAAGTATTTTTGTGCTGTTGATTTAAGATTATGGGCATCCGCGAAAGAAAATTAAAGCACAAAGAAGACCTGAAGCAGAGCATCCTCGATGCGGCCAAGCAGCTTTTTCAGAGAGAGGGCTATGAAGCCACGTCTATCCGGAAGATTGCTGCGGAAATAGAGTTTAGCCCTACTACTATTTACCTGTATTACAAGGACAAAGCTGAAATAGCCCATGCCCTTCACCGGGAGGGGTTTAAGATCATGGCCGACCAGTTCCGGGTGCTTTCCTATATTGAAGATCCGTTTGAACGATTAAAGGCCATGGGGCGTGTTTATTTGCAATTTGCTATAGATTATGCTGATTATTATGAGCTTATGTTTGTAATGAAAGAGCCGATACAGCATATCAGCGGCTGTTTTGATATGGAGGAGTGGAAGGAAGGTGCAGAGGCTTTTCACCTGCTTCAGTCCAATATCATAGCCTGCCAGGAGGCCGGGTATTTTAAAGGTTTTGACCCTACCGCTTTTTCAATGGTAGTATGGAGCACCATGCATGGTTTGTGTACGCTGAAGCTGCACGGCCATCTTGATCATGTAATAAGGGAGAAAGGATTGTTTGAAGGAGTGGAGGATGCCCTGCAGCATACGTTTGAAACATTTGTACAATTCCTGAAAGGAACAAAGTAATTTTTTTTGAATAAATAGTTAACACTGTAAATAATGATAACGCTATTCATTATCAAACCAAAACCTGTCATTCTTGGTATGCTGGTCTCGTTGGGAACGGCGCTTTCGGCACAGCCGGCGCTGGATGCATATATTGAAGCGGCACTCAGCAATAACCTGGTATTGCAGCAAAAAAATATCACCCTTGAAAAAGCAAAAACTTCGCTTGACATCGCAAGGGGTTATTTCCTGCCAACCGTTTCTTTTCAGCTTGGCTACCAGACAGCGGACGGCGGGCGGGATATCAGCCTGCCATTAGGTGATTTATTGAATCATGCGTACGCCACGCTTAATCAACTGACAGGAACAAACAATTTTCCGCAACTGGATAACCAGAAAGTAAATTTCCTTCCAAAAAATTTTTATGATGGTAAGGTGCGCACTACCATACCGGTACTCAACAGCCAGATACGGTACAACCGTACTATCAGCGGGCAGCAGATGGCGCTTAGCAGCTATGAGATTGATATTTATAAAAGAGAGTTGGTAAAAGATGTGAAGACCGCTTATTATAATTATCTCAATGCACTGCGGGCAATATCGGTGTATGAGCAGGCATCGGGGCTGGCGCACGAAGGCAGGCGGGTAAACCAGAAGCTGCTGGATAATGGAAAGGGATTGCCTGCCTATGTGCTGCGGTCAGACAGTGAGATAGAAAATGTAAATGCGCAACTGGAAGCGGCCCGCCAGCAGGCGAATAATGCGGCTGCTTATTTTAATTTTTTGCTGAACCGGGACCAGCAGGCTGCTATTGACACACAGTTTGATGCAGCGCCGGTGCTGGGCCAGGTAGCTTCCCTACTGGCTGCTGAGCCGCAGATGACCGGAAGGGAAGAAGTAAAAGCACTGCAGCAGGCTGTGGATATACGGGAAACAATGGTGCGGATGAACAAAGCAGCTTATCAGCCTTCGCTGAATGCTTTTCTTGATTTAGGATCGCAGGCAGAAGACTGGCGTTTTGATAAGCAGTCGAGATATTATATGCTGGGCTTTCAACTGGAAGTGCCCATTTTTTCCGGCAACAGGAATAAAAATAAAATACGCCAGTCGCAGCAGGAGGCAGAGCAGGCTAAGCTGGTGCTGTCACACGGCTGGATGCAGTTGCAACTGGCCGGTACTACAGCTAAAAATAATCTGAAATCAGTCTGGAAAACCTATGCCGCATCAGGTAAGCAACTGGAAGCAGCAGCAAGCTATCAGCGATTGATAGACCGCGGTTACAGGGAAGGTATAAACACTTTTATAGAAACAGTGGATGCAAGAAACCAGTATACACAGGCCAGCATCCTGCATTTAATCAACGAGTATAAAGTATTGATAGCTGTTGCCACCCTGGAGCGGGAAACAGCGGCTTATTCTATTCATAAAAATTAATACACATGCCAGTCAGAACTATTGTTGCAATGATAGCTGGAACCATTCTTTTACAGTCATGCGGATCATCCGGCAGGGAACCGGTGATGGCGGACGAAGTCATTCCTGTTACAGTAATGCAACTGGCGCAGGATTCCCTGCAGCCGGAGATTACTGCAGCCGGCCAGTTTACTACTGATGATGAAACGCAGTTGTCATTTAAGAATGGCGGGGTGGTGCAGGCCATTTATGTAAAGGAAGGAGATGCCGTACGCCAGGGTCAGTTGCTGGCCCGGCTGAATGCTACAGAAATTAATGCGATGGCGGAGCAGGCATCGCTGGCGCTGCAAAAAGCGCAGCGGGATTATGAACGGGCAAACAATTTATATAAAGACAGTGTGGCCACGCTGGAGCAATTGCAAAATGCGAAGACGGCGCTGGATGCTGCAAAGCAGCAATACAGCAGTGCGGGCTTCAACCAGGCTTATGCTGAAATCAGGGCGACTAAGAGCGGTTTTGTGCTGCGGCGTTTTGCCAATGAAGGGCAGGTAGTGGGGCCGGGTACACCTGTATTAATGATCAATGGTGCTGCGCAGGGGAAATGGTTACTGAAAGCCGGGGTGAGTGACTATCAATGGTCGCTGATAAAAACAGGTGATAAAGCAGCAGTGACTACCGACGCCATGCCAGGCAAAATATTTCCGGGAACGGTTACTAAAAAATCGGAAGGACTGGATCCGGTCAGCGGCACTTTTTTTATCCAGGTGCAGATCAGTGATGTGCCAAAAGATAAAATAGCATCCGGGCTTTTTGGCAAAGCCACCATTACCCCTTCACATACTATCAATGCATGGGCGGTTCCCTATGATGCTTTGCTGGATGGGGATGCGGGCAGCGGCTACGTATTTGTAACCAATGACGACAGTACGGCAAGGAAAATACAGGTGCAGGTGGATAAAATTGAAAAAGGAAAAGTGATTATCAGCGGAGGGCTGGAGCAGGTTCGTGCATTAATCGTGTCGGGCAGCGCTTACCTGAATGAAGGTTCAAAAATAAAAGTAGTGGAGAGGAAGTAGGGCGGCTATTATTTTAAATTATTCATTGCTGATTATTTATTCTGAATTATTAATTAATAATTCAGAATAACCCCAATCACACATTCTAATCAACCAATCATGCGAATTTCAGAATACTCTATAAAAAATTACCAGTTTACCCTCATCATGGTGCTGATGGTGGTGGCGGTGGGTATATCTACTATCTTCAACATGCCGCGGTCAGAAGACCCGGAGCTTCGGGCCCCGATATTTCCTGTGGCGGTAGTATACCCCGGTACGAGCCCGAAGGATATGGAAGAACTGGTGGTAAAGCCGCTGGAAAAAAGTATTTATGCGCTGGATAACATCAAGCGGATCAAAACATCTGTGCATGACGGCCTGGCCGTGCTGGCAGTGGAGTATCGCTACCAGGTAAATGTGGAGGATAAATACCAGGAGCTGGTAAGGGAAGTGAGCAGCATGCGCAGCCAGTTGCCGCAGGATATATACAGCATTGATGTAAAGAAAATTGATCCTTCCAATGTAAACATTTTACAAATAGCGCTGGTATCTGAAAACGCCTCAAGGGATAAACTGCGGCTGGCTGCAGAAGATCTGCAGGATGCGCTGGAAAAAATTACTGCTTTAAAAAATGTGGAGATACAGGGCCTGCCGGATCCGCTGGTAAGGGTGGATCTGCAACTGGACAAGATGGCCCGGCTAAACATCCCCGTGATGCTGGTGGCTAATGCGCTGCAAAGCGAAATCACCAATGTGCCCGGGGGCAGTATTAATGAAGGCTCCAAATCGTTTAACGTAAAATCAAACGGCAGCTACCAAAACCTGGATGAAATTAAAAACACGGTAGTTTCTTCCCGCAATGGAGCGAATGTTTTCCTGAAAGATGTAGCAAGGGTTTATTTTGACTATTCCCAGGAAACGCATATCACCCGGCTGAACGGCCACCGTTGCGTATTTGTAATAGCAGCGTTGAAAGGCGGGGAGAATATTTCAAATGTGCAGGATTCCTATCTGCGTGCCATAGAGGAATACAGGCAAACACTGCCCGCCAATATAGATCTGCAGTTGCATTTTGACCAGGCAGAAAACGTCAATCACCGGCTGGGCAGCCTGGGTATGGATTTCCTGATCGCCATAGGCCTGGTGCTTATCACGCTGTTGCCATTGGGCACACGGGCTTCGCTGGTGGTGATGATATCTATTCCGCTGTCGCTTGCTATCGGTATTATTTTTATCAACCTGCTGGGCTATAGCCTTAATCAGTTGAGTATTGTTGGCCTGGTGGTGGCATTAGGCCTGCTGGTGGATGACAGCATTGTAGTGGTGGAAAATATTGAACGGTGGATGCGGGAAGGCTACAGCCGGATAGAAGCCACCATTAAAGGCACTGCGCAGATAGGCAAAGCCGTTTTGGGCTGTACGGCCACACTGATCATTGCTTTTATGCCACTGGCTTTTATGCCCGAGGCATCCGGTGATTTTATACGCAGCCTGCCGGTGGCCGTTATCAGCACTATTATCGGTTCGCTGATTGTTGCGCTCACGATAGTGCCTTTTCTGTCCAGCCGTTTATTAAAGCCGCATGCCAGTGAGCATGGAAATATTTTCCTGCGTGGTTTGCAAAAAGTGATACACGGCACCTATGCCCGCCTGCTGGATAAAGCGCTGCACCGTCCCTGGCTTACCTTGCTGATTGCCCTGGGCATTTTTGCCGGTTCATTAGCGCTGATACCGGTGATCGGGTCCAGCTTATTCCCTTCGTCTGAAAAGCCGCAGTTCCTCATAGATATTACAGCCCCGTTGCAGTCCAATATTTATCATAGCGATTCGCTTACCCGCCAGATTGAGAAAGAGCTGAAAGAAGTGAAGGAGATAAAATATTTTGCCTCCAATGTAGGCAAGGGCAACCCGAGGATTTACTATAACGTAAACCAGCAAAACGAGCGAAGCGATATTGCAGAAATATTTGTGCAGTTGTACCCGGATGTAAAACCGGACAGGAAGCTGGAAATTATTGAATTGCTCCGCAGCAAATGGACACCTTATCCCGGCGCTAAAGTGGAAGTGAAAAATTTTGAGCAGGGGCAGCCCATGATATCACCGGTGGAAGTACGGTTGCTTGGTGAAAACCTTGACACCCTGCGCCTGCTGGCCGCACGGGTGGAGGGGATGATGAAAAAAACAGAAGGTACACTGTATGTCAATAACCCGGTCAGGAATATGAAGTCGGATATCCGTATCCGCATCAATAAAGATAAAGCCCAGGTGCTGGGAGTGCCAACGATCAACATAGCCCGTACGGTAAGGATGGCGGTAGCCGGCCTGCCTGTTGGAAAATTTACAGACCCCGGTGCAGAAGGAGAGGATTATACAATCCTGCTCACCACACCGAGGCCGTCCTATCCAGATCTGTCAGTATTTGATAATCTTTTTGTCAATAACAACCAGGGCTTATCTGTGCCACTGGCCCAACTGGCAACGATAGAGCTGGAGACTTCGCCGCTCAGCATTAATCATTTTAATAAAACAAGAACTGTTTCGGTCAACTCTTTTGTAAAAAAAGGCTACCTGAATGATAAAGTGATTACAGCCGTAACCAGGCAAATGGAAGAAATGAAGCTGCCTGCTGGCTACAGCTTTGCGATGGGCGGCGAGGTAGAGGGTAAAAGCGAATCCTTTGACGGTTTTGGCAGCATCATCCTTGTTACGGTTTTCCTGTTTATTGCAGTGCTGGTGCTGCAGTTCAGGACATTCAAGAGTACGCTCATTGTCTTGTCGGTTATTCCGCTGGGCATCGTGGGCGCAGTGCTGGCGCTGCTGATAACGGGCAATTCACTTTCGTTTGTAGCAACCATTGGCATTGTGGCGCTGGCTGGTATTGAAGTAAAGAATACAATATTACTGGTGGACTTTACCAACCAGTTGCGGGAGCAGGGTATGGGATTGCTGGAGGCGATAGAGGAGGCCGGGGAAAAACGTTTCCTTCCTATCATCCTTACTACTTTCACCGCTATTGGTGGCCTGCTGCCCATTGCGCTGTCGAGCAACCCGCTGATATCACCCCTGGCAATAGTGATGATAGGGGGCCTTATCAGCTCTACCTTGCTGTCGAGGGTGGTAACGCCGGTGATTTATAAACTGATGCCACCGAAAGTAGAGAGAAAGTGAGGGGATGTATGGTGTACGATGTGTGATGTACGATGTACGCTGCAGTGACTGTTGTCCGATTGCCGATTCACGGTTGATGGCTGATTTTATGATTTCTGATTTGATTATTTGCTATTAGCTGTAAGCCATTAGCTGCAAGATGTACGATGTACGGTGCTTCGATTGCCGATTCACGATTGCCGGTATACGGCTGAACTTACCTCTTATTCGTATTTTGCCCTTGGGTTTTTCGGTTTTTTTCCTACTTTTGCGCCGCCATAAAGAAAAATGCAGGTGTAAAGAATATGGGCGGTGGCGGTTTTTTCTTCATGTGGCAGTCTATGAGAGTCTGATTATTATCATATTACTACCCCAGTGCTTCGGGGTGCTAAGGGCCGCCGGCCCTTCAGATTTCCAGTATATAATCATGTTGAACAGGGCCCGGGACGATGAAGGGTGCGACGCAAGGGACGATGAGCAGCGAACCGGACGATGACAAAATAAACAGCATAAAATTTTAAACCGTAATTCAAAAATCAAACAACAATAGTCATGGCTGACTTGAAATTTCAGAGAAACTTTGGTATTGCCGCCCACATTGATGCCGGTAAAACCACTACTACGGAGCGCATCCTGCGCTATACGGGTATGATTCACCGCATTGGTGAGGTGCATGATGGCGCCGCCACTACCGACTGGATGGAGCAGGAAAAAGAAAGGGGTATCACTATCACCTCTGCAGCGGTAAGCTGTAAGTGGAACTTCCCTACTGATAAGGGTAAGGCTACCGGGGATACAAAATCTTATTCTTTTAATATCATTGATACGCCGGGCCACGTGGATTTTACCGTAGAGGTGGAGCGTAGCATGCGGGTGCTGGACGGGCTGATTGCCCTGTTTTCGGCAGTAGACGGTGTGGAGCCGCAGTCTGAAACTGTATGGCGCCAGGCTAACCGCTATAATGTACCCCGTATCGGCTTTGTAAATAAAATGGACCGTGCCGGTGCCGACTTCCTGAACGTGGTAAAACAGGTAAAGGAAATGCTGGGCTCCAAAGCAGTGCCCCTGCAGTTGCCCATAGGTGCTGAAGATAATTTCAAAGGCGTGGTGGACCTGATCAAAATGAAAGGTATCATCTGGCATGCGGAGACAGAGGGAATGACTTTTGACGAAATTGACATCCCGGCAGATATGCAGGCTGAAGCTGAAGAGTGGCGTGCCAGCCTGGTGGAAGCCGTGGCTGAGTATGATGATACGTTGATGGAGAAATTCTTTGATGATCCCAACAGCATCAGCGAAGATGAAATCCATGACGCTATCCGTAAAGCTACTATTGACCTGAGCATCGTGCCCATGATGTGCGGCAGCTCATTTAAAAATAAAGGTGTGCAGACCGCACTGGATGCAGTTTGCCGCTACCTGCCTTCGCCGGTGGATGTAGAAGCCATTGAAGGTACCGACCCCAACGACCCGGAGAAAAAGCTGGTGCGCAAGCCCGATCCAAAAGAGCCCTTTGCTGCGCTGGCTTTTAAGATCATGACGGATCCGTTTGTAGGCCGCCTGGCTTTCTTCCGTGCTTATTCCGGCCACCTGGATGCAGGTTCTTATGTGCTGAATGTAAGGAGCGGTAAAAAAGAAAGGATCAGCCGGATCATGAAAATGTTTGCCAACAAGCAAAACCCGATTGATTTTATTGAAGCGGGCGATATTGGCGCCGCTGTAGGTTTTAAAGAAATTAAAACCGGTGATACGCTGTGTGATGAGAACCACCCGATCACATTGGAAAACATGTTTATCCCTGAGCCGGTAATCGCCATTGCGGTAGAGCCGAAAACACAGGCTGACGTAGACAAAATGGGCATGGCCATTGCCAAGCTGGTGGAAGAGGATCCCACACTGCGTGTAAACACGGATGAAGAAACAGGCCAGACCATCCTGCGTGGCATGGGTGAGCTGCACCTGGAGATCATCATTGACCGTATGCGCCGTGAGTTTAAGGTGGAAGTAAACCAGGGTGCGCCCCAGGTGGCATATAAAGAAGCATTCACTGCTACGATAGAGCACCGCGAAACGCTGAAAAAGCAAACCGGTGGCCGTGGTAAGTTTGCGGATATCGTGTTCAACCTTGGACCCGTGGATGAAGAATGGCAAAAAGAAAACCCGGATAAAACCCACCAGTTTGTCAATGATATCTTCGGTGGATCTATTCCCCGTGAGTTTGTACCTGCTATCCAGAAAGGATTTGAGCAGGCGATGACGACCGGTGTGCTGGCCAACTACCCGGTGGCGAATATGAAGATCCGTGTATTTGACGGAAGCTTCCACGCAGTGGACTCTGACTCTATGTCCTTTGAGCTTTGTGCCAAGCAGGGCTTCCGCGAAGCTGCAAGAAAAGCCAAGCCGGTACTGCTGGAGCCGATCATGAGGGTGGAAGTGGTTACTCCTGACCAGTATATGGGTGATGTGACAGGTGACCTGAACCGCCGCCGCGGTATGATGGAAGGTATGGACAACCGTAACAATGCGCAGGTGATCAAAGCCAAAGTGCCGCTGAGCGAAATGTTTGGGTATGTAACCCAACTGCGCTCACTGAGCTCAGGCCGTGCATCATCTACCATGGAATTTTCTCACTACTCGCCTGCACCTAACAACATCGCTGAAGAAGTGATAGCAAAGGTGAAAGGTAAAGTGAATGCGTAACAATAATACTACCGATGGAGTATAGACAAAGCCCCGCCAACTGGCGGGGCTTTTATATTTCTTAAAATAGTTAACTTAAATCAACTGGTTTTCATTAAGATGGCACCTTATTTGCTGGTTTGTGCCGGATCTCACTCCGTTTTTAAAATCTTCAATAAAAGGCGAAAGCCATTTTATGAAAAGCACATGTCAAAAGGTTAAGGACTCATTCTTGGGTCCTTTATCTTTTTATTGAGCCCTGCCTGCCGCCGCTTCTGTTATTATTTAATTTAGCTTTCCGGTACAAAACAGGACTTTTCTCCATGCGAAAACTTTTGCTTTTAATCATTAGCTGCCTTCCCGCCGCTACTCTTTTGGCACAGCAAAAAATAACTCCGGGAATGCGGATAAGCAGGTCTGCCACTATTAGTAAATCTGTATATAAAATTGATTACAAGGAAAATAAGCAGGGGGCGGTTATCCTGGTGGAAGGGGACAACCTGGTCATTGACTTTAAGGGCGCAGAGTTGAAAGGCAGCAATATGGCCCGGTGGCCGGATGAGTTTGCAGGCACGGGCCTGCTAATCCAAAACAGCCGGAAAGTAACGATACGCAACCTGAAGGTAAGTGGCTATAAGATCGCCCTGCTGGCCCGCAATGTTTCTCAACTGGTGCTGGAAAACTGCGACTTCAGCTACAACTACCGGCCCCGCCTTAAAAGCGATCAGCTCAAAGAAGATATTGCCGACTGGATGAGCTACCATCAAAACGAAAAAGATGAATGGATGCGCTATGGAGCGGCTGTCTACCTCGCTGATTGTGACAGCGCAGTTGTACGTGATTGTACCGTAACCGGCGGGCAAAATGCCCTGATGATGACCCGCTGCAATGATGCCGTTATTTATAACAATGATTTTTCGTTCAACTCCGGTATTGGGATAGGCATGTACCGCAGCAGCGGCAATAAAATATTTCACAACCGGCTCATTTTTAACGTAAGGGGCTATAGCCACGGCATCTATAACCGGGGGCAGGACAGCGCCGGCATCCTGGTATATGAGCAGAGCAGCCATAATCTTTTTTATAAAAACAATGTGACGCATGGCGGGGATGGCTTTTTCTTATGGGCCGGTCAAACCACGATGGACAGCGGGCAGGGCGGCTGTAATGACAACCTGCTTATCAGGAACGATTTTTCTTATGCGCCCACCAATGGCATAGAGGTTACTTTCAGCCGGAATATTATTTATGGCAACCGCATTTTTGAATGTGACCACGGCATCTGGGGCGGCTACAGCTACCAGACGTTTATTACAGATAACCAGTTCAGGAACAACCGTATCGGTATTGCTATTGAGCACGGGCAGCAAAACAGCATAGCCTATAATCTTTTTAGTAAAGACAAAGAGGCCATACGCCTGTGGGCACGCCGGGAGCAGCCGGCCGACTGGGGCTATGCACGCAAGCGGGATACCCGCAGCAGGGGCTATACCATTGTGAGCAACAGCTTTAACCAGGTGCCGGTAATTTATAATCTATCCCGTACGGATAGTATCGCTGTTTTTGAAAATGCATATACGGATTCATCCCTGGTGTATCAAATGGACTCCACCGTTACCGGCATTGACTCAACTATCAACCGGCAGGCGGATGATAGCTTGTCGAAGGAGCCGGAGATTTTGCTCCCCGCAGTCAAAGGGCTGAAAGATCCCTTCAAAGGCGCAGGGCCGCTGGCCGGCCGTAAAAATATCCGGATGACGGAGTGGGGGCCTTATGATTTCCGCTACCCGCTGATCTGGCGTACCAACCCGGCAGATACCAGTGGTTTACTAACCTTTGATATACCCGGCCCTGCGGGCAAATGGCGGGTAAAGCATATAAAAGGAGTGGAGCGCCTGTCGGCACAGAGTGGCTCTGTGCCCGGTTCGCTTACTGCACAAAGGCTGGCTGGCGATATCACGGATATTGAAATAGAGCTGGAGTATACCGGCGGGGCCGTCACCCGTGGATTTTGGCAAAAGACGGCGAAAGACCGCCCGTTTGTTTTCCGCTACCGGCAGGTTTTTTAGCCTGTCAGTTGGGGTGTGGCC
>DAOLFO010000337.1:0-3530 GCA_035326305.1 Chitinophagaceae bacterium | reverse complement strand
GCGCAGATAACTTCATTAGCACCTGATGTATGGTCGGCAAACAAACCTGAAGGCAGGTCAACAGACACTACTGCTGCCGGCTGTTCGTTGATAAACTGTACCAGCGCTTTACCCAGGCCATCTAATGGACGGTTGATCCCCGATCCGAAAAGTGCATCAATAATGAGCTCATTTTTTGCAACGGGATGAAAATGTGCTGCTGATTGAATATACTGTATATGCACCTGCGGGTATTGGTGCAGGCGTGACAGGTTGGCCTGGAAATCTTCTGAACCCTTATGACCAAACTCAAGAATGGAAACCGTGATAGCAGACACAGCTTGCTGTGCTGCAAGTAAGCGGGCTATAGCCAGACCATCGCCGCCATTGTTACCTTTTCCGCAAAAAATATGGCAGGCTTGCAGGCCGGGATACTGTTGCCGCAGCCAGACTGTACAGGCTGTAGCAGCCCGTTCCATCAGGTCCAGGGAAGATATGGGCTCATGAGCAATAGTGTATTGATCCCACAAGCGGATATCTGCAGCCGTCAGCACTTTCATACACTAAAAGTTTAGCGTATGTAAATATACTTGAAGCGTGGCTAATTGCCACTACTCAACTATTCATAACTCACTACTCCTTATTCATTACTCCTCCACATTCTCCTGCCGTTGCTGGTATTCGCCAAAGAGATCATAGGCCAGGTGAGCGGCTGTATAGATATGCCGGTTGAATTTGTTGCCAAGAATGATAATAGCCACCTTTTCATCTGTGAGCCTGGCAAAAGCAGGTGTGAAGCCATGCCATCTTCCAAAGTGATAAATAACCTTTTTGCCATTTGGTATCAGCAGCATGCGCCAGCCCAGGCCATAGTTGTGAGTGCCCGGCTTTTCAAAGCTGTAAGGTGCAAAGGCAGAATCAAGCAGCGGCTTGCTGATAAATGCTTCGTTGTACAATGCCTGATCCCATTTCAGCATATCCTGCGGAGTGGAATAGATATTTTTATCACCATAGGTGGCTTCCAGGAAATCATTGTCCCAGATGCGGCCATTTGGCTGAAAGGAAGCAGTAGCGTGAGCCGTATCAGCCAGTGTAAATACAAACGTATGTTTCATTTGCAACGGATCAAAGAGTTGCTGCTTCATATAAGCCGGAAAATCCTGGCCGGTTATCTTTTCAATAATCATGGCCATGAGCACATAGTTGGTATTGCTGTAGCTGAAGCGTTTACCGGGGGGGAAACTGCGGGCCGGCTTTTCCTGGTACATAAACTGCAGCAGGTCTTCATTGGTCAGGTATTTCTTCTTATCCCATTTTTTGCTCTCTTCCACAAAGTATACATAGTTGGGCAAGCCACTGCGGTGGTTCATCAGCATTTTTACAGAGATGCCCCTGTAAGGAAATGCAGGAAAAAACTTTTGCAGGGAGTCTTCCAGCGAAAGTTTCCCTTCCTGCACCAGCCGCAGCAAGGCCATGGCCGTGAAGGGCTTGCTGGTGGAAGCAAGGTGAAAGGAAGTAGTATCAGTGAGTGAATCTTTGGCATGCAGGTTCCGGTAGCCAATATATTTTTCATACAGTACCTGCCCGTCTTTAGCTACAAGGATGGCGCCATTAAATCCTTTGTCAATCAGTGTGCTGTCGAAAAACTGGTTCAGCATCCGGTAATAACGCCTGTAAGTTTGCTGATCCAGCGCTGCCGGTGTGCGGGGATAAATATGCAGGGAGTCTTCTGCTGCCTGTGCCGCAACGGGCTTGGTATCGGCGTTTTGACAGCCGGAGATGATCAGCGGCCAGGCAAGGATGTACAGGATTTGTTTCAATACATATGGTTTGGATCAAAAATACCGGTTAGGGATAAGGGAGAAAACACGCAGTTTTCCCCAATTTCGTAATCATCTGAATAACCTTCCGGCTATATTTGCAAAATTATGGCAACTAATAAAACTACCAGCTATCCCAAAGAGAAAATAAAAGTATTATTATTAGAAAATATCAGCGATCTGGCGGTGCAGAATTTTCACCGCCAGGGTTATTCCAATACGGAGAAGCTCACAAAAGCCTTAACGGAAGATGAACTTGTGAAGATTATAAAAGATGTGCACATACTGGGCATCCGTTCCAAAACACAGATTACACCGCGTGTACTGGAGGCAGCAAAAAAATTACAGGCTATCGGGTGCTTTTGCATAGGCGTAAACCAGGTAGATCTGAAGGAAGCGACACGCAAAGGCGTGGTGGTGATGAATGCGCCCTACTCCAATACACGATCTGTGGCTGAGTTGGTCATTGGCCTTGCCGTTATGCTGATACGCCGCATACCGGATAAAAACAAAGCAGCGCATGAGGGCATCTGGATGAAAGATGCAAAAGGCAGCTATGAGCTGCGTGGCAAAACGCTTGGCATTATTGGCTATGGCAATATCGGCTCACAGGTAAGTGTGCTGGCAGAGGCGATGGGTATGAAAGTATTGTTTTATGATGTGGAAACCAAGCTGCCGCTGGGTAATGCGTTGGATGGTAAAACACTCAAAGATGTATTGGGTAAAGCTGATGTGGTGACATTGCATGTACCTGAAACGGCGCAAACCAAAAATATCATCAACAAACAAACGCTGAAGCATTTTAAAAAGGGCAGCATCCTGATTAACTATGCAAGGGGAGAAGTGGTGGATCTGGATGAGCTGCGCAAAGCCATACTGGACGGACAGGTAAGCGGGGCCGCTATTGATGTGTTTCCATGGGAGCCGGAAAAAAACGGCGACCGCTTTCAGAACCCGCTGCAGGATTTGCCGAACGTGATCCTTACACCTCATATCGGCGGCAGCACGGAAGAGGCACAGCAAAATATTGGCGAAGATGTAAGCATTAAGCTCCTCAACTACCTGGAAAAAGGCATGACATTCGGATCGCATACGGTGCCGGCACTGTCGCTGCCACCGCAGGAAGGGGCGCACCGCATCCTTCATATCCACAATAATGTGCCCGGCGTATTATCTGAGATCAACACACGCTTATCAAAAAATAAGATCAACATACTGGGCCAGTACCTCAAGACAAATGAGGAGATAGGCTATGTAGTGCTGGATGTGGACAAGCAGCTTTCTGCCAAGGCAGTACAATTGCTCAAAGAAGTGAGGGAAACGATTAAGGTGAGGATGGTGTATTAAAAAACAGGGATATGGCAAGTGAAATAATTAAGAACCTGATTACAGCGCTGGAATTATCCCCGGATAATATCCCGTTGCGTATTCAGGTAGCCAACCTGCTAATGGCAGAAAAGGAGTATGATAAGGCTGCTGAACAATTCCGGGAGGTATTGAATAGAAGCTATGGTAATATACCGGCGCAAACAGGGCTGGCTTCCTGTTATTATAGCCAGGGAAAATATTCAGCGGCTATCATTATATATGAACAGTTGCATGGCCAATTAGCTATGCCGGATCAGGTATTGTATGTGAAATGCCTGATCAAGGAAAATTCACTGCAGCAGGCAAGAGAAATTTATCAGCAACTGGTTGCCCTCAACCCTGGCTTTACGGACGAAGAAATAG
>DAOLFO010000336.1:0-3549 GCA_035326305.1 Chitinophagaceae bacterium | reverse complement strand
AAAGGAGTGATCACCGCATTGAAAGAAGTGAAGAAAAATTTTAAACACCTTAATGTAATAGCGGGCAACGTAGGCACAGCTGCAGGTGCTAAGGCACTGGCAGATGCAGGGGCAGACGCAGTAAAAGTAGGTATCGGGCCGGGCTCTATCTGCACCACCCGTATTGTGGCAGGGGCAGGCGTACCACAGCTTACTGCTGTAATGGAAGCGTATGCTGCACTAAAGCAACGCAACATACCCGTTATTGCCGACGGAGGCATACGGTATACAGGAGATATGGTAAAAGCGCTGGCAGCGGGAGCAGATTGTGTGATGATGGGCAGCATCTTTGCCGGTACGGAAGAAAGCCCGGGAGAAACAATTATCTATGAAGGGCGCAAATTTAAAGAGTACAGGGGCATGGGATCGCTCGGCGCCATGGCTACGGGCAGCAGCGACCGCTACTTCCAGGATGTGGAAGATGATGTAAAGAAATTTGTACCGGAAGGCATTGAAGGGCGTGTGGCTTATAAAGGCAGCCTGAAGGAAATTGTATACCAGTATACCGGCGGGCTGAGGGCCGGCATGGGTTACTGCGGAGCCAAAGACATGAAAGAATTGAAAAACGCCACTTTCATAAAAATATCTAACGCAGGTATGCGGGAGAGCCATGCCCATGATGTGGAAATCACCAAAGAAGCGCCTAACTATAGCCGCCGTTAACTTAAGTATAAGTGCGCCGGAATGGTAACGCTGCCCACTGGTTATTATCAGGCTATAAAAGCATACTATACCCGGAGCCCGGCTAAAGCCTGTATGCCCCTTACAGGTTTTGTATGGTTAGTTTTAAAAATTATTTTTTCTCCGGAACACAGGACGGCGACTTACACCTGTTGCCGGTACGATTGCCTGTCTGCACATTTTATTAAAAGAAGCAAGCATGACAGAACGCATTGCCCTTGATATGGACGGCGTGATAGCCGATACCTATCAGCGGTTTTTTGAGCTCGATGAAAAAGATTTTGGAAAAAGAAAAAACTACAGTGAAGCCATTGGCAAAACTGAGGATGAAGCGTTTCCCCAGGTAAGGAAATACCTGCATGAGCCCGGCTTTTTCAGCAACCTGCCTGTAATAAAAGACAGCCGGGAAATAGTGGAAGCATTGTATCACCGGTATGACCTGTTTATTGTATCGGCCGCTACAGAATTTCCGCAAAGCCTTATTGAAAAACAGGCCTGGCTGAATGAGCATTTCCCTTTTATCTCCTGGCAAAAAATGGTTTTTTGCGGCTCCAAACAAATCATACAGGCGGATATCATGATTGATGACCATTTCAAAAACCTTAATCATTTTCCCGGCCGCCTTACCATTTTATACTCGCAGCCGCATAACATGATGGCAGATGCCGGCAGGCATACCAGGGTACAGCACTGGCAGGAAATAGGCAGGCTGCTGTTATAAGCCTGAGTGCCTGTTTCATTTTTTACAAACAGGTAAAGCAGGTGGCAGCAGCAAAATGGTTATTTTTACAGAAACATCTTTTGTGAAAAGGTTTGTTCCATTGCTCGCTGTGCTATCCGGTAGTTTGCTCCTCTGGGCAGGCTGGCCGGTTTCTCCTTTTACATTATTAATCTTTGTTGCCTGGGTGCCGCTGCTCTGGATAGCAGATCATGTCCGCAGCAGTAAAAAGTTTTTTGGATATACCTATCTGCACATGCTGCTATGGAACCTGCTGGTGACCTGGTGGGTATGGAATGCCAGCCTGCCCGGGGCACTGGGAGCTTTTTTTGCCAACAGCCTTATTATGTGTGTTCCCTGGATCTTATTCCGGCAAACCAGGAAAGCATTGGGCAACTGGGTTGGCTATATATCGCTGATCATTTTCTGGCTCGCCTTTGAGTACCTGCATCACAACTGGGAGCTGAGCTGGCCCTGGCTCACGCTGGGAAATGCTTTTGCGGCAAAAACTGAATGGGTACAATGGTATGAATATACCGGCGCCACCGGTGGCAGCCTTTGGGTGCTGGTGAGCAATATACTCCTGTACCATGCTTATAAAGTCTATAGCCGGTATGGCCGTACCCGTTATTATTATAAACGCCTCGCTGCCTGGGCAGCTATACTGATATTGCCCATCCTGCTTTCTGCATGGATACGGAGCAGGGAGCAGCATGACTTAAAGAAAAATGCAGGGAACCATTTTAAAACTGTTGTAGTCGTTCAGCCAAATGTGGATCCGTACACGGAAAAATTTACCGGCTCGGTAGAATCGCAAATTCAGAAGCTGATCCATCTTTCAGAAAGCCAGGTTGACAGCAATACCACTCTTGTTGTTTGGCCGGAAACGGCTATCCCGGTTTCAGCAGAGGAAAGCACTATTAAGCAAAACCGTTTTTATTATCCTGTATGGGATTTTTTGCAGCGGCACCCGCAAATATGCCTGCTTACCGGCATCAACAGCTACCGGGTATACGGTACAGATAAATCTAAGGCTAGCTCCACAGCCCGGCAGGATAAGGCAAGCGGCATTTACTACGATGAATTTAATACCGCTGCATTTTTTGATGCAGATACCAATGTGGCATTTTATCACAAAGCCAAGCTGGTGCCCGGCGTGGAAACACTTCCCTCCTTTTTAAATTTCATGTCATCCTGGTTTGAAGATTTTGGCGGCATCAGCGGTACGCTGGGCCGCGATAAGATCAGGAAAGTATTTGCAGCCGCAGACAGCCAGTACCGGGCAGCGCCTGTTATCTGCTATGAAAGCATCTACAGCGATTACATCACTGAATATATACGCAAAGGGGCCAATGTGCTGACCATTATCACCAATGACGGATGGTGGGGCAATACGCCCGGCTACAGGCAGCACATGAATTATGGACGTCTCCGCTCCATAGAAACACGCAAATGGATAGCCCGCAGCGCCAATACAGGCATCAGTTGTTTTATAGATCCTGTTGGCAATGTTTTGCAGCCTCAGCCCTGGGATACTGCGGCAGCCATCAAAATGAGCATACCGGTATCCGGCCGCCTGACTTTTTATGTCAGGTACGGGGATATGCTTGCCAGGGCCTGTACGGGTGTTGCCATTTTATTGGCAGGCATCTTGTTGTTCCTTTTTATTAAAAGAAAAATTGCCCTGCGCAATTAATATTGTAAGCTGTTAAAAATAGTTGGATATGCAACAAAAGGTTCTCATAGACGGCGCTGCTGTCCGCTACCGGACAGCAGGGAAAGGCAAGCCCGTTATGCTGCTGCATGGCTTTGGGGAAAACGGCGGTGTATGGGACGGAGCCACAGATTTTCTGAAAGAAAAATACAAACTTATCACCCCCGATCTGCCGGGAAGCGGTGCATCAGCTATGCCGGGTGATATGAGCATAGAAGGTATGAGTATGGTAGCAGAAGCTATCCGGGAAGCCGAAGGCCTGGAACAGTTTACCCTGATCGGCCACAGCATGGGCGGCTACATAGCCCTGGCTTATGCCGAAAAATATCCGCAACGGCTCAATGGTCTCGGCCTCTTTCACTCCACTGCCTATGCCGATTCGGAAGAAAAAAAAGAA
>DAOLFO010000335.1:0-3571 GCA_035326305.1 Chitinophagaceae bacterium | reverse complement strand
ATCACATCTGTATAGCCGATCACTTTCATGCCCCCCAGTGTAATAATAATGGCAAATACTGCCAGGAAGATCATACAGGCAGTAAGGCTGATGCCCGATATGCTGCTGATGGCAAGGGCGCCCAGGAAAAGAATAGAAGTAAGATTGACCACCACATACAGCAGCAGCCAGAATACGGCCATGATCATAGCCACGGTGCCATTGTACCGCTGGCTGAGAAACTGCGGCATGGTGTATATCTTATTCTTCAGGTATACCGGTATAAAAAAGATAGCCACTACTATAAGCGTGGCAGCAGCCATCCATTCATACGTGGAGATAGCCAGCCCCATCATAAAGCCATCGCCGCTCATGCCGATAAACTGCTCGGCCGAAATATTGGAAGCTATGAGCGATGCACCGATGGCCCACCATGTAAGTGATCCTTCTGCCAGGAAATAATCGTGTGAAGCAGATACAGAGGCCTTTTTCTTTCTTCTGTAAATCCATAGCCCGTAGCCTGCCACTATTATAAAGTAAAAAAGAAAAACAAGGTAGTCCTGCGTTGCTAATTTATTCATACAGCTTGTATAGTTTTGGTACAGGGATTAAATATACCTGTTTATCAGGTTCTCCAGGTATTCCTGTTTTCCACTTTTTACAGCAGGCTCCCCATGTGTGCCGGCATAGTCTGCAAGCTGCTCCAGTGTCAGCTTACCCTCTTCATAGGCTTTGCCTTCACCGCTGTCAAATGAGGCATACCGCTCCTGCCTCATTTTCCTGTATGCAGACTGCTGCAGTACGGCATCAGCCACCAGCAGCGCACGGGCAAATGTATCAACGCCGCCAATATGTGCATGAAACAGGTCTTCCATATCTGTAGAGTTGCGCCTTATCTTCGCATCGAAGTTAATGCCACCGCCTTTAAACCCGCCGGCTTCCACAATGACCAGCATCGCTTCAGCCAGCTCGTTAATATTATTAGGGAACTGATCTGTGTCCCACCCGTTTTGATAATCGCCCCTGTTGGCATCTATGCTGCCCAGCAGGCCGGCATCAGCGGCCACCTGCAACTCATGCTGAAAAGTATGGCCGGCCAGTGTGGCATGGTTTACTTCTATGTTCAGGCTAAAATCATTCAGCAGATCATGCTGGCGCAAAAAGCCGATCACTGTTTCGCTATCATAATCATACTGGTGCTTGGAAGGCTCACAGGGTTTCGGCTCTATGAAAAACTGTCCTTTAAACCGATTCCTCCGGGCATATTCTTTTGCTGTATGCAGAAAGCGGGCAAAATGCTCCTTCTCCCTTTTCATATCCGTGTTCAGCAGGCTCATATAACCTTCCCGGCCTCCCCAGAATACATAGTTCTCGCCACCAAGCTCTATCGTTGCATCCAGCGCAAACTTTACCTGTGCTGCACCGTGCGCCAGCACATGAAAATCGGGGTTAGTAGCCGCACCGTTCATATATCTCCTGTTAGAGAAAAGATTAGCTGTGCCCCAGAGCAGCTTCACCCCGCTATCCTGCTGTTTTTGCTTCAGGTAGGCGGTAATAGCCTGCAGGCGTTTTTCATTATCCTTTATATCATTTGTATGATCTATTACATCCACATCATGAAAGCAATAATAAGGCAGGCCAAGCTTGGTAATAAATTCAAACGCAGCATCTGCTTTATCCTTTGCCCTATCCAGCGCATCCGCTTTCTGATTCCAGGGGAAGATATGAGTGGGCTCTCCAAACGGATCAGCGCCGGAGCCGCAGAAGCTGTGCCAGTACGCAACTGCAAAGCGCAACCATTCCTTCATCGGTTTACCAGCTACCACTTTTGTATCATCATACCAGCGGTATGCCAGCGGGTTATCCGTATGGGGCCCTTCGTATTTAATAGCGGGGATGCCTTTGAAATATTCTTTGTCACCTGTAGTAGTTGCCATGTTGTTGGTCTTTTTTTATAGTAAAAAATTATTGTAGTTTATCAAGTAATGTTTTTTTCCATACTTCATACAGCTCATTGTATTTGGCTGCATTTGCAGGCTGAATAGCAGCTACCGGCTTCCGTTCCTGCATAGCTTCAGCATCATTGTATATGCCAGCACCAATACCGGCGCCTATAGCGGCGCCATAGCTTCCGTCCCCTTCATAAAATTCCAGGGCCACATTGTTGACATCTGCAAAGGCCTGTGCAAACACATCGCTTAAAAAAAGATTAGCCCGCCCCGCCCTGATCACAGCCGGTTGTATGCCATTTTCCCGCATGATATCAAAGCCATAGCGGAAAGCAAATGCGATACCTTCCTGTACAGAGCGGTATAAATGTGCGGCCGTATGTACATTCAGATCCAGGTTTTGCAGGTGAGCGCCCACCATTTTGTTGTACAGCATACGCTCCGCACCATTTCCAAACGGCAGCGTCAGCAGCCCTTCACAGCCGGGCTTTACAGCCGCTGCTGCTGTATTCATTTGCGGATAAGATAAAGCTGCGCCGGCTTTGTCTTTTATCCAGCGGTTCATAATGCCGCAGCCATTGATATTGAGCAGTACGCCGATACGCGGATCAGCGGCCTGGTGGTTGACATGCGCAAATGAATTGATACGGGAACCCGGATCACTGGCCAGTTGATCCGTTACTGCATAGATAACACCGGACGTTCCGGCCGTAGCCGCCACCTCACCGGGCCGCAGCACATTCAGGGAAAGCGCATTATTGGGCTGGTCGCCGGCCTTGTAGGTAACAGGTATTCCCGCCTTCAGCGAAAGGCGGGTGGCCACTGTGTCTTTCAGGCAACCATGCGGGGCAAACAGTGGCTTTATATCAGGAAATAAAGACGTATCAAAACCAAAATAGCCGGTTACATCAGCAGAGATTTTATTTTCTTTAAAATCCCATAACACGCCTTCTGATAATGCAGGAACAGTAGTGGTAATCTCACCGGTCATTTTCATGGCAATGAAATCGCCGGGCAGCATTGCTTTATTTATTTTTTGATAAAATGCCGGTTCATTTTCTTTTACCCAGGCCAGCTTGCTGGCAGTAAAATTGCCTGGAGAGTTGAGCAGGTGCGATAACGATTTTTCCGGGCCTATAGCTTCAAAAGCCTTATTCCCGATGTCCACCGCCCGGCTGTCGCACCAGATAATGGCGTTGCGCAAGACATGCTGCTCCTTATCCACCAGCACAAGCCCGTGCATCTGGTAAGCAATACCGATTGCTTTAATATCATGCGCATTGTATTTTCCGGAAGCATGGCATTTCAGTATTGCCTGCTTTACATCTTCCCACCATTGATCGGGGCTTTGCTCTGCCCAGCCCGGATGCAGTACCAAAATATCTGACTCTGCTTCCGGATAGGAAGCAGCAGCCAGCAACCGGCCTGTTGCAGCGTCCACTACCGATGCCTTCACAGATGAGGTGCCAATATCAAGACCAAGTAACAGCATATCAGGCTACTTCTTTTAAATCAGGCCGGAAAGTTAACAGGTAAAAAGCAGAACAGGTATGCCGTGAATGATGTCCGGGTTACTGGTATTACGTTGCTCATACAGCCATGTTTTAGTTATGCAATCGTTTAAATAATTTTCAGCAAAATAA
>DAOLFO010000334.1:0-3575 GCA_035326305.1 Chitinophagaceae bacterium | reverse complement strand
AGCGTATCAACTGCGGCAATCTTTAGCTGCATTATTACTTCCAGGGGCGTATCGCTGCCCGTTTTATACCATAGCAACTTTCCTTCCCAGTGGCCTTCCCAGTCTTTAGGAAAAGAAGGCTGTGCCTGCAGCCCGCCTGCCAGTAAAAAAATCAGCAGCCCGAAAAAAAGCCTTTTTATCATTTGCATAACATGAAAATAAAAAATCCCGCCTGCTATGGCAAACGGGATGAATTTCTTTAACAGGTGATGCCTGTCAGTTAAAGATAGACACCATTTTTAAGCCGGTAATGCTTTACTCCCTGGCAATCTTTTTTAGTAGCAGCACAGGACGATACGGTAAATGCTACTGCTCCTGCTACCAGCAGGTAGAAAACGACTCTCTTCATCTTTTTAAAAAATGTTTAAACGGGTTAAAAATTAAATTACCCGGCTTGATTCAAAGGAATAAGAAAATCAGTGTAGAATTATACCATCGTAGAGGCAACGAATATAGCCTGTTCCGGCGAAATAAGCGAATTTTTACCCGCTTATTTCCTTCCGGCATCAAAAAACTTACTATCTTTTGCCTGCCATTCAGCATTTTATTTTTCTCAAAAATTAAACCTACTATGCGCCAATTATTATTTTTTTTACTGGTTATCACCAGTTTAGCCACGGCCTGCAACAGCGAGAAGGAACCTTCGGAAATAACCCTCACTGACGAGGACGGCAAAACCACCAAAGTAGACATCAGCCCGATGGCCAAAGCAGCCGAGGACATGCAGGAAAGAATAAAAGAGTTGCAGCAGCTTACCCCTTATACACTTGAGGAAATGAAGGCCCTGCTGCCCGAAGAGCTGGGCGGGGTAAAAAGAAAAAGCTTCAAGACCAGCAGCGTGATGGGCACTTCCTTTGCCGAAGCCACGTACGAGCTGAATGAGGAATCGAGTGTGGAACTGCGGATATATGACTGTGCCGGCCAGGCCGGTGTGGGCATTTACAATATGCAGTTTTTGCCGATGATGAATATGCAGTCGGAAAGCGATGATGAATATACCCGCACCATTGACTTCAAAGGAGCCCGGGCCATTGAGCACCTGGACAAAACCGACAATGATGCCACCATTACCTGGCTGGCTAAAGACCGCCTGCTGGTATCGCTGGAAGGCGACCGCACCGGCCTGGATGCGCTGAAGCAACTGGCGGGCAGCCTGCCGTTTTAAAATAAGTAATCACTAACGATATGATTATGCCGGGAGCCAATGGCTCCCTTTTTTTAATGGATGATAGTAAGCGGTATTTTATACCGACAAGATTTTATAAAATAAAAATGGTAGAGAAAAATATATGTTTGTATGGGAAAGCTGACTTTAAAATGGGTTACAGCAGCAGATAGTTTACAAACTCTTTCCGCTATGAGCAGCTTCTGACCTCATCCCGGCCCTGTTTGGCAAATCCTGTCTCCTGCATTTACTCCGTACACCGTACATCATACACCGTACATCTTATCTCACAAACCTCCCGCTATAGCTTCTGAAACCGTACCCGCTGCTGTATACCACTGCCGGTAACATCTATGTAGTAAACACCTGCCTGTAAGTGAGCCACCTGCAGGCTGGCAATGGTTTTTCCTTTTTGCACCGGCTGTATACCCTGCATCACTACCCTGCCCGTATTATCGTACATACGCCACTGTACTTTTCCGGCTGCTGCTGCATTCATGCTCAGGTGCAGTTGCGCCGTAGCGGGATTGGGAAATGCTTCCACCCGGCCTGCCATATCTGCCAGGCGCAGTTGTATAGTGCCGGAGTAGGCAAAGCGGCCGTCTGCATCCACCATCTTCAGGCGGTAGTAGGCCACAGGACTGGTAACAAAAACAAGATTGTTGTCAGCAAAAAAATAATCTTCCCGGTATGTACTGTTGCCGGAAGCCGGCACAGTGCCCAGTGGCGTAAAGAGCTGACCATCGCTGCTTCGCTCCACGATAAAGGAAGCCGTGTTGCTCTCCTGCTCCGTAGCCCATTGCAACAGGCCTGCACTGCCTTCCAGCCTGCCGGTAAATGACAGCAGCCTCAATGGCAAAACAGCCGCTTCGGGATTAGTAAAATAAAACGTGGAGAATGATTTGGTCTCTCCCTGCAATACAAATCCACCGGTGCCATGTGCTTCCGCATACAGCGGGCTGATGATCGAGTCCCCATCGGGTGTATATACAGCAGTACAGTTATTATTATTCTTCCTGATCTTCAGGCTGCTGATACCTGCCACCCCACTCGATATGCCCTGTGAAGTAGTGGCATTTTTTATTGCCTCCAGCTCTGCTTCCGTAATATAGAAACGCAGCTTCACTGAAGAGCCCTGGGGTACCGGGTTCTGTACAGACAAAGTAATATTCCTGTCGGCATACAATCTTTTGTCCGGTGCTTCCCTTACAGCACTGTTGTTTACATAAAAAGAAGCGCTGACCGTACCGAGGTTATTGCCATTGGCATGTATCTCTGCTACAATATTTCCGTCGGGACCGGTAATGGGCACCCAGAGGTTATTGTTATCAGCATTGATCACCACTTCCGTACCGGGCACACAGGTGCCCGGCGTACCGGCTGACACATCCACCTCAGCAGGGATATTGCTTTTTTGCGTGAGCGCATCACTGTTATAGCCAAGAAAAGTATATTTCTGCACACAGCCCGGGCAGGCAGGTACCAGAGTGCTGCCCGTAGTGGGCCCGGAAGTGGCCGAGCTCTGATCCATAATTACAAACAGGTCTTTGCCATCGGGTGAAATAGCGAGGTCCCGAAAACGGTTGGTGCTTTGAAAATAAGAAGCTGTATCTGCTCCGCCAATCTGTAATATACCGGTACCGTCATGATTGAGCTTATTGCGTATCAGCCTTCCCCATTTCAGCCCGGCAGATATCAGTGAGTTTTTCCAGCCGGGAATATAGTTTTGTGTATACACATCCAGCCCCGACCACCCTTCAGAGGGCCATTGCGAATTATTTATAGATCCATAAAAAATAGCACTGATCTCCGATTGCTGGCGGGCATAGGCAGAAAAAACAGGGTCCCGGTAATTGACACCAATTGCTGCTGCATTGGCTGACTCAGAAGTTATCAGCGGACAGGAGCCGCCATTAGCGCCGGCCCTCAGGCCATCATAGTTGCCATCGGCGCTATAACCTATCACCAGCGGGTGGCCATAGTTTTTTTCCCGTTCAATGATATTGATCTCGTCATCGCTGTAAGGCCCGTGCGAAGAGCCATAGAGTTTGCCATTGATGGAGTGGTAGGCAAAGCCCTGGTTGTTGCGGATACCGGTACTCCATACAGCGCTTTGCCTGGCAGGACTGGTGGTGTTAAAGGGGTTGTCATTAGGTATCCAGCGGTCAAAAGCGCTGGTAGCGTCAGCATCCTCCTCCAGGTTGAAGCGCAATATCTTTCCTTCATAGCGCTGCGGATCCTGTGCATATTGCGGGCGGGAATGATTGTCAAACTGGCCGGAGCCCATATCGCCAGCGGCATAAAAGAGATAATAATTTCCTCCCTCCGGCGCAATAATCATCCGCTGCGAATTGTGATCATTGCTGCCGGG
>DAOLFO010000022.1:0-19318 GCA_035326305.1 Chitinophagaceae bacterium | reverse complement strand
TGGGACATTCGTTCAACTTCAGCGCAGGACTCACCATGGCGCCAAGAAGTGGTTTTTATGGCTCCCTGTTTTACAGCCACACAACATCTAATACCACTACTGACAACCAGGGCTCTAATGCTTCTTCTGCATGGGGCGCTACCGCAAGCATAAACAACCCCAACGATATATTCCTCGCTTCCCAGGTTGATGCGCTTCCGCACCGGGTGGTAGGCGCTATTTCGTATCGTAAAGAGTACCTGAAGCATCTGGCTACTACAGTATCGCTTTATTACAGTGGGTCCAGCCAGGGTCGTTATTCCTTTACTTACAGTGCCGATGTAAACGGAGATGGTATTGGCAATGATTTACTTTATGTGCCCAACAATGCATCTGAGCTGAACTTTGCTCCCTTCACTTCCGGAGGTGTTACATTTACAGCCGCCGACCAGGCAGCAGCTTTCAACAAGCTGATCAGCAACAGCAAATACCTGGACAAAACCAGGGGCAGCATTGCTGACAGAAACGGAGCTCTTATGCCCTGGTATAACCGTATTGACATGAAATTCCTCCAGGATATTTTTGTCAATGTTGGTAAAGCCAAAAATACAGTACAGCTTAGCTTAGATATTGTGAACCTGGCAAACATGATTAATTCTGACTGGGGTATCCGCAAGCAGCTTATCACTAATGCCAGCACTCCGCTCAGAGTAGCAACCGGCGGTGGTGGCACTACACCTACATTTAATATGAATACTGTCAATATTAATGGCCAGACAGTATTGCCTACAGAAATGTACCAGGATGTGCGCACTTTTGGTACTACCTGGAGCATGCAGGTTGGTATTCGCTACTTATTCAATTAATCACTGATATTTTCTTTCAAAAAAGGGCTGGCCGGTAATTGGCCAGCCCTTTTTTTACCAACGGTACAGTTGTGATTTTTCAAACTCCCACTCCGGCGTAATGACACTACCGGCTCCTTCCGCATCATACCAGGGATCGCCATTTCCTTTTGCCGGATTCTTTACCACATGAATATTTTGCGCCGGCATATAGCTCTGTGCCAGCAGGTATTTTTTATCCCCCATTTCATTTACCACCACATCCACCACCAGCATGGCATGGCCGGGGGCACCGCCTTTAAGCAGCACATCACCGGCTTTTATATCAGCAAAGTCGGGTACCTTCCTTAGCTGTTGCGGCAGGGAAAGCGTACCAGCATACATAAATACAAACTCCAGGTATGCGTCAAACAACTTTTGCCGGCTTTGTCCGGCTACAGGTACCCGGTATGGCTCCAGCCGGTTCCCCTTCAACCGGTAGCGCTCACCAGCCTGCCATTTTATAAAAGAAAGAGACTGGCCATTGCTGGCTAAAAAACTAATATCATCCCATCGCTGCTGCTCATACAGGTATTCAGCTCTCAGCCGGATAACAGCATCAGCACACTGCTGCAAATCCTTATCCCCCACACTGACATCCAGCACCGCATACTGCGCCTGCTGGTTGGGCTTGGGCCGGCCATTGTAGAGGTAAACGGTTTTATCCTTTTTTAACGGGCGCTGCCGCAACCAGAATGCAAAGCTGCTTTCTGGTTCCCCGGTATGCTGAAACCCTTCAGGCGGCGGTATTTCGCCTATCGTCTTATAACTATTTGTACGGGCTGTGGCAGTGGAAAATGGCCCGGTGCCGTCTGCGCCGCAAGCAGGCAGGAACAGGAGAAAGAAAATGGTGGCATTTCTCATAACCAAAATGTTTTTTAGCAACAGAGCGGAAGCTAACAGGATTCCATAACCGGGATTATTGCAGTTTCGTTAAAATCACAGCTTTACAGTATATTAGACAGGTTGAAATACATTTACATCATTAAATAAAAGATTATGCGACAGGTGGCTTTCCTTATTTTTTCTGTTTTGCTTGCAGCAGCAGCCAGTGCGCAGGATAATACCACTAAAAAAACGGCAGCCGATACGGCCCGCAAATCACAGGTGGTGGAAGCCTCCTGCGGTCAGTGCCAGTTTAAAATGGAAGGCAGGGGATGTACCCTGGCGGTGCGCATAAATGGTAAGGCATATTTTGTGGATGGCACCAGCATTGACGACCATGGAGATGCTCATGCAGATGATGGGTTTTGTGAGGCTGTCCGCAAAGCAGAGGTCAAAGGGGAAGTGATGAATGGCCGGTTCAGGGCATCCTATTTTAAGCTGCTGCCCGCAGGGAATAAGCCCGCTCCTGCCAAACAACGCAATTAGCCATCTGTCCTGCATTTCCTATAGAAAAGTTAAGTCTGGCAGATATTCGTACCTTTAGTATCTCCATCCCGTCTGAGAGGTATAAAACCCATTTTTTGTGATTAGAATTGTACTCCTCACAGGAATTTTGTTCAGTTGCCTCAGCGGCAGATCCCAGCAGGTAGACAGTATCTTTTTTCACCTGTATACCGACAGCCTGAAAAAAGGCACACACAACTATATCAATGTAGATGGCAAGCTTTCCAATGGAAGGTGGATGCCCCTGACGGCAAAAGATATCACATTCAGCTCATCAGCCTGCAGTTTTTCCGGCAATGAGCTAATCATTCCTGCTGATTGTAAGGAAGAATATATCATCGTAAAAGCGGCACTGAAAAAAAAACCGGAAATATGGATAGAGCGGAAAATATGGGTTAAAACCATGCCCGACCCGGACCTGCCAGGCAAAGAAGAAATTTTAAAAAACACGCAGCCGCGCAAAAGGAGAAACTGATTTCCACACAAAGAGGGTTCGTTTACAGGAAGCCGGTTTTGCAAAAAGCCGGCTCCTTTTTTGGATACACCAAATGAGGCACAGATAGCAGGAATCAATTAAAGGAAAAATCAGCAACCATCACACAGCAGCCGTGAATCGGCAACCGTGAATCGAAGTACCTGACAACTTACAGCTAACAGCTCAGAGCTAATGGCTTTCCGCAAATCAGCAATCATCACATCAGCAATCGTGAATCGTCAATCGAAGTACCTGACAGCTTGCAGCTAACAGCTCATAGCTAATGGCCTGTCACAAATCAGCAAATCAGAAATAATTAAATCATACATCAACCGGGCAACGACCGTAAATCTTAAATCGTAATTCGTAAATCCTTATATCATGCCGCAGTATAACAAAAAGCCGCCTGCATAACACAGACGGCTCTGAAGAAAGATTGGCTCTTGTATTTTTATACCCGGAAGTGAGCGAAAGCCTTGTTAGCTTCTGCCATACGATGGGTATCTTCTTTTTTCTTGAAAGCGGCACCTTCGCCTTTGCTTGCAGCCACAATCTCATTTGCCAGCTTATCAGCCATGCTGCGGCCGTTTCTCTCCCGGCTGTAGCGAACCAGCCATTTGATGCTCAAAGAGATTTTCCTGTCAGGACGAACCTCAGAAGGAATCTGGAAAGTAGCGCCACCGATCCTGCGGCTTCTTACTTCCACAGCAGGTGTCACATTTGACAGCGCCCTTTTCCATACTTCATATCCGTCCTCGCTGGTTTGCTTGCTCACCTTGTCCAGTGCATCATAAAAAATGGTAAATGCTCCGCTTTTCTTTCCTTCCCACATCAGGTTGTTGACAAAACGGGTAACCAGCTTGTCATTAAACTTAGGATCTGGTGCTAAAGGGAGTTTTTTCGCTTGTGCTTTCCGCATATCTGAAGATTGTAATTAGATTCCTTAATTAACTGTTTAAGCCTGCTTATTTCTTAGCTTTTTCTTTTTTAGTACCGTACTTGGAGCGGCTCTGCTTACGGTCTTTTACACCAGCCGTATCCAGCGATCCGCGTACGATGTGGTAACGTACACCCGGCAGGTCTTTTACCCTTCCACCACGGATCAGAACGATAGAGTGCTCCTGCAGGTTATGCCCTTCTCCGGGAATGTAGGCAATCACTTCCACTTTATTGGTGAGGCGGACTTTAGCAACTTTGCGGAGAGCAGAGTTAGGCTTTTTAGGCGTGGTGGTGTACACACGGGTACATACGCCACGGCGCTGCGGGCACTGATCCAAAGCCCTCGATTTGCTTTTAGCCCTGATAATTTCTCTTCCTTTTCTTACTAATTGTTGAATAGTAGGCATTCTGAACCTTTTGATTTTTGGGACGGCAAAGGTAACAGTGAATGAGATAAATACCAAAAAAACCACCTGATTTATCTGTAAACAAAATTTCCCCGGCCGCCGGTTATCTTTTTACCGGCACCTTCCGGCCTATACCTTCCACATCCACTGGTACTTATCTTCGCCCCGGCCCTCGCGGATATCATTCAGCCAGGACTTAATAACCGGGGATATTTTATAGCTCTCTGCATCAAATGTCATGGCAAACCCTTTGTAATTCAGTTCCCTGACAGGGGCAATGACAGCGGCAGTGCCCGTACCGAATATTTCAGTCACTTTTCCGGCCTTATAGGCTTCCACCACCTCATCAATATGGATGGGGCGCTCTTCCACCCGGATACCCATATCTTTCAGGCCCTTCATCACGCTGTCCCTTGTCACCCCTTCCAGTATGGTACCCTCCTCCAGCGACGGGGTAACCGCCACACCATCAATAATGAAGAAAACGTTCATCATGCCCACTTCCTGCAGCCATTTATGCTCCGTAGCATCTGTCCACAGCACCTGGTCAAAGCCTTTTTGCTTTGCAATAGTGGCCGCCAGCATGCTGCCCCCGTAGTTGCCGGCATTTTTTGAAAAACCAACACCGCCCGGCGCTGCACGGGTATATTTCTCCTCCACCATGATCTTCATCGGGCTGGCATAATAAGGACCGGTAGGGCTCAGCAGTATCAAAAACTTGTAGCGCTCAGAAGGACGCACACCCAGCGCCGTATCGGTAGAGAACATTACCGGGCGGATATACAGAGAGTGATCCTGCCTGGCCGGAATCCAGTCTTTGTCCAGATTAATAAGCTGACGCATACCTTCCATAAATATTTCCTCCGGCACCTCCGGCATATTCATACGGGCGGCAGAGCGGTTAAACCGCCGGAAATTATCCGCCGGCCGGAATATAAAAGCTTCCCCCTTATCCGTTTTATATGCTTTTATCCCTTCAAAAATAGCCTGGCCATAATGCAGGGCTGCCAGCGATGGCTCCAGCAAAAGCGGCTGATACGGCCTGATTTCTGCCATTTTCCATTCCCCATTTTCATAATCCGCTTCCAGCATGTGGTCGGTAAAATATCTTCCAAAAGGTATGTTTTCCAGGTTAATGTCCTGCAACCTGCTTCTTTCTGCTTTTGTTATTAAAATATCCATGGCCTCAATCATAATAATTTAATTTTACCCCGCAAAGAAACGAAAAAAGCAGACACTAACACTTATTAGTTAATTTACTTTTTACCAATGAGTCTCAATGATATCCGCTTGTCCCCTATCCTGGTAGCCAGCCTGTACCCGCATAGCCTGGTACAGCCGCAAACGCTGCCTGCCCCGGCAACAGTAGCCGGACCGGCAGCCACCGGTGCTGTACCCGCCGCCCCGGCATGGATTTCATTGGGCGACAATAGTAAAAAAGTGCTGGTGGCCGTGGACTATACAGGAACCCGCCACCTGCCGGATGATGAACTGGAGTTCTTAATAAAAATTCTTACTGCCTGCCAACTGAGCCTGGCAGATGTGGCCATCATCAACAAAAATAATTACAGGGATATTTCTTCAAAGGAAATATTACAGCATTTTCAGCCGGGCAAAGCTATTCTCCTGGGCATTACACCGGAAGAGTTTGACCTGCCGGTCAGTTTCCCCGCTTACCAGCTCCAGCAGGTGGGGGCCACCCGTTTTTTTCATGCTCCCCCTCTTTCCACCGATAAATCGTACAGAGAGATGCTCTGGGCCTGCCTGAAGCAGTTGTTTGGAATCTGAAATGCTTTTATCCTATCTTGTCGCCATGAAGTTCATTTTTGCCACCAACAACCAGCATAAAGCAGACGAGATCAGGCAGGTGCTGAATGGCTATATCACCATACTAACCCTGCAGGAAGCCGGCATACTGAAAGATATCCCGGAGCCGCATGATACGCTGGAAGCGAATGCCAGCGAAAAATCAGGGGTGATATATGAATTGACAGGGGAAGATTGCTTCAGTGAGGATACGGGGCTGGAAGTGGCCGCACTGGACGGCGAACCAGGTGTAAAAAGCGCCCGCTATGCCGGGGAAAAAAGCACGGGGGAAGAGAATATTATCAAGCTGCTGGATAAGATGAAAGGAGTGAAAGACAGGGCTGCCCGTTTCCGCACCGTTATTTCATTGCGCATGAGTGGTAAAGAAACATTGTTTGAAGGGATATGCGAAGGGCTGATCACCGAAGAAAAAAAAGGGGACAAAGGCTTTGGGTATGACCCTGTATTTATACCCGGCGGGGCAGGTAAAACTTTTGCAGAAATGGACATGCAGGAAAAGAACCGGTACAGCCACCGGAAAAAAGCAACCGGGAAACTGGTAGCATTTTTGAATAACCTGGAAATAAAATAGATTTTGACGCCGGAAAGCAACCAAAATATAACCGAGAACGACTTAATCAATGGATGCATAGCAGGCAACCGGCGAATGCAGGAAGAGCTATACCGCCGTTTTTCTCCCCGTATGTATGCTGTTTGTCTCCGCTATGCCGGCAATGCGGAAGAAGCGGAAGATATCTTACAGGAAGGTTTTGTCAAGGTGTTTAAAAAGCTGGACAGCTTTCGCCGGGAAGGTTCTTTTGAAGGTTGGATCAGGCGGATTTTCGTTAATACGGCCATTGAGCATTTCCGCCGCAAACGCTACCTGCAGCCGGTAACGGAAAAAGAAGAGAACACTTTAGAAGGAAATTATCTTTCTATACTTGATGACCTGGCAGAACGGGATATTATGGCACTGGTACAGCAGCTATCGCCCGGCTACCGCACTATCTTTAACATGTATGTGGTGGAAGGCTATACACACAAAGAGATTGGTGATATGCTCGGTATCAGCGAAGGCACCAGCAAATCACAATTATCCAGGGCAAAAGTGATACTGCAGGATATGGTAAGACGGCATATAGAGCAAAACAGGCAGACAAGAACAAAGCAATGAGCAGCAGCAAACATAAAATGTACGACTACGAAGTAACCCCTCCCGCACAGGTATGGGAAAAGGTAGCTGCTGCGCTGGATGAGGCTGCCCTGCACCAGGATTTTCCAAAAAAACTGTATGAAGCCACTGCCAGCCCACCCGCCGGTGTTTGGGAAAATATCAGCAAAGAGCTGGAAGCGGAAGTCCAGGAAGCGGCCCCGGTAGTTACACTGCACAAAAGATTTGTCTCCTGGGTACGCTATGCAGCCGCTGCCGTACTTATTACCGGCATTGCCTTTGCCGTATACCGGATCACGGCGGTATCCCCCTCTGCCAATGAAGATGCCTTTGCAAGCGCACAAACAAAACAGGAAACGGATACAAACAATACCCTGCCTGCCGCCCCGTCCGGTATCACCGCTGAAACCGCTCCTGCAGCAGCAAATGACAACAAGACAACCACCGCTGCTAACAACATAGCTTATACTTCTCAAAAACGAAACAGCCAGCGGGCCACCACTGCTTCGTACAGCGATGAAGCAACAGATCAGCCGGTATATGCCGCCTTAAGCCGGGGCACTGCCGATGACTGGAGAAGCAACCCGCTGTACGCTTACGAAGATCATGTACCTGACCTGTCTGACCGCTATATCCTGCTGATGACCCCTGAAGGCAAGCTGATACGGGTATCAAAAAAGCTCGGCGACCTGGTATGCTGTGTAGCCGGTGAAGAGCAGGATGATGATTGCAAAAACAAGCTCAAAAAATGGCAGCAGAAGCTGGCGGAGATGCCGGTATCTTCTGCCCCGGGCAATTTTCTGGATATACTTAACATGGTTACTTCATTAGAAAGTATCAATTTGTAATAAGGCGCTGCGGCAACAAGGATACAAATCTTAGCTTTGTATCTTTCAATACACTATCTGATGGCCCGTATAAAAATTGAGCTGCCCGCTTCCCTTGCTTTTAATTTCCGTACCATAGTCCCTGTACGTATTACAGACATCAACTATGGCGGACATGCCGGTAACGATGCCATCCTCTCCATCATTCATGAAACACGGATGCAGTTCCTGCATCAGTTTGGATATACAGAAATGAATGTGGAACATGCAGGTCTCATCATGGCTGATGTGGCCATTGAGTTTAAAAAAGAGCTTTTTTATAATGACCAGGTGATATGCCATGCAGCAGCCGGTGATTTTTCACGCATTGGATTTGACATATACTATAAACTGGAAAAAGAAGAAAACGGGAAAAGCCTTACGGCCGTATTAGCCAAAACAGGCATGATCTGCTATGACTACCAGGAGAAAAAATTAGTGGCTGTGCCTGCCGTGGCCAAAGAAAAAATGACGCAAGGGTAATTGAGTTCGGAGTAAACAGGACTTCAGTTACGCCTGCCATATCTTCCAGCTCTCTTCTGCCTGTATTACCAGCATAGCTGCTCCATTCTGTATAGTGGCTCCGCGTTCCTGCCCTTTTTGCAAAAAAAGTGTTGTTGCCGGGTTGTATACTAAATCGTAGAGGTAATGCCCGGGCGTGATGCCTTCATAAGGTATCAGCGGCGCCGTATCCGCTGCAGGGTACATGCCCAGCGGCGTGGTATTGATAATAAGCGGATGGGCAGCTATATCTTCGGGGGTAAGCATGCTGTAAGAAAGATTACCTGCACCAGCCTTGCGGGAAACATTTTGATAAGGTATCCCTATCTGCGCCAGCACCCATTGCACCGCTTTGGCGGCACCCCCGGTGCCAAGTATCAGCGCTTTGTTGTGCGATGGTTGCCACTTTTGCAATAATGTTTGGTGAAAGCCTGTTACATCAGTGTTATATCCTTTTAGCCTGCCATTATCAATGCGAATACAATTACAGGCGCCAATCTGCTTCACCGACGTATCTGCATCACCCAGATAAGCCAGTACCTGTTCCTTATAGGGGATAGTCACATTCAGCCCGGCAAGCTCCGGGTGGGAATCAATAACAGCCGGCAGCCCGTTGATATCAGGAATAGGAAAAAGCTCATAGCCGTACGCCGGTGACAGTCCTTCCCGTTCAAATTTCTCCGTAAAGTATTTTTTTGAAAAAGAATGTGTCAGCGGATAACCTATGAGCCCGTATAAGCGCATCAGGCCTGTTTTTTGTCAAGGTATAAGCTGAAGGTGTCGCCACGCAGCCCTATCCGCATAGCTTCCAGGGCTATCACCTCTGCGGGAGCAATATTGCCCAGGTTTACATTACAGCCCAGCAGTTCGATAAAATACAGTTGCTGCGCTTTTTGCGGGGCTTCCCATACAATGCTGTCGCCGGGTATCTGTGTCAGTATTTCCTGCACCAGGCCTTCCCTTACCTCTCCCGATCCGCGGTAGATGCCCACATTACCTGCTTCCCGTGCTTCGGCAATAACGTAAGTGGCGCCTGCTTCCAGCTCCGCCTTCATCAGCTCAATCCATTTATAAGGCGGAATGATATGCGCCGCATCCTTGCTGCCCACCTCACTCAGCACCACGCCATACTTAGTCAGCTTTTCAATGTAACCGCATTTTTCTGCATGGGGAATGGTAATGGAGCCGTCGCTGACTTCCATGTAGTTGATGCCATAGTCTTTGCAAACAGCGATGTAGTCATCAAACTGATTGCGGATCAGGAAAGCTTCGAAAAGCGTTCCGCCAAAATACACCGGCAGATCATACGACTTATACAGTTCCAGCTTTTCACGAAGGTTAGGCGTGACAAAGGAAGTGCCGAAGCCTAACTTGATAATATCAATATGCGGGTAAGATACGCTCAGAAAATTCTTTGCTTCTTCTATACTCAGCCCTTTGTCCATTACCATAGTGATACCGGATGTGCGAGGGCGGCTGTACCGATCCGGCATTTGCGAAAGATTGAAATTCATGGTTTGTATCTAAGTTATGTTTCGCGGAACAGCAGCTACGGGCAGCAAGCCTGCCTGGTAATCTCTCCCGGCAACGCTTTGCCCTGCTGATACGTTTCCATTTCCGGCTACTAAACGAACCGCTTCCGGCCGGCGGGCAAAAATAAGGAAGAATAGCGATAAGCCATGAAAATCAACGGGCCGCAAAGATGGTTCTCTTTTTTCTTAAATAGACCTGTTCCGTTTGTAGCGGGCGATGATATCCAGTATACGCGGGTGTGTAAGACAGGCCGGGTACAACTCGGTCATCTTCTTTAAAAGACGGGGGGCTTTTTCCATTCCTTTTTCCACCAATAAGGCAGCTTCTTTGCTTTTACCCAGGCACATCAGGATGGCCGCTTTGTAAAAAATAAAAACAGGCTTTTCACCGGTAGCGGTAAAAGCGATTGCTGCCTGCTCCAGGGCTTCACCAAAATATTGCCCCCGCAGCAGGCACTTCAGCAATTCTTCCCATCCGGCTATGTTGCGCGGCCTGGCTCCCACCGCTACAGAAAAATACTGTATCGCCTCCCGGTATTGCTGCAGCTCCATTTTACACTTTCCCATCAGCAGGTTATACTCAGGCTGGTTACGGCTCATGCGCATAGCGGTTTCCAGTTGCTTCATACAGCCGGACCACTGCCCTTCGTTGTAGTAAGTAGTGGCTATTTTATAGAAAATTTTACTGTCATCCTGTGCCAGGTGGGAAGCTTTGCGGTAATAAAAACGTGCCTGGGCAAAGTTTTTCAGCTTATCGTAGCAATGGCCTATCGCTTCATAAATTACCATTTCCGGCTTTGAAAGCTCTGTTACTTTTTCCAGCACTTCTATGGCCTCTTTGTATTTTCTCAGGCGGATATAAGCATCCCCCATATTCCGGTAGGCATAGTCAAATTTTTCTTCTATCACCACGGCATACTGGTACGCATCTATAGCTTTTTCATACAGCTTTAATCCCTGATAAGCAGCAGCAAGGTTAAACCAGGCCAGCTCATTATAAGGGTGCTCATCTATAATCTGCCGGTGCAGGCGTATGCTTTCTTCGTTGCGCCCGGTAAAGTCGGTCCAGAAGCAAATTTTATACAGCGCCTCTTCATTCGCGGGATCCTGCTCCAGTATCATCCGCAGGCAGTCAAACACTTTGTCAAACTCTTCATAATCATCATATACATCGGCCAGCTCAAAAAGCAGCTCTACCTGCTCCTCTCCTTCAAAGCGCTGCAGGGCATCTTCCAGCAGCTCCACCGCTTTTTCCTGCTGATCCAGTGCCAGCAGGGCATCTGTTTTCAGGATATAAATATTGATATCCCCGCTATCATAAAGGGATGCCTGTTCCAGTATATCCAGCGCCTGATCGTACTTTCTGGCTGTCAGCAGCAGATCTGCCTTGCGCACCAGCAAAGCGGCGGAGTAGGGAAACTGCTCAATAGCCAGCTCCACAGCCTCCCTGGCGCTGGTCATATCTTCTTTTTCCTCAAAATAGCTGATAATCTTCTCAAAGGCTTCTTCTTCTATAAAATGGTGGTTTCGACCACTTTTCAAATCCTCATACTGGCGCAGCAGTTCGTCCAAATGATGCTTGTCCTCCTGGTAAAAATTTTCTTTCATGTACAGGTACTTTTTACAGACTTGAGAATAGTGGTAGCAGAGAGGCAATTATAATCAACAAGTTACATTTTAAATTCCGGAAAAAACAGCCTTTAGTTATCCCCACGTGTGAAAATTAGCCCAAAAAATATCCGGGAGATATGTAACAATTCCTGTTAAGCTGCGTTAAATAAGTACTAAAAAAAGGGACAAGCGGTTTGATTTTATCAGTCTTTTAGCTTTAACTTTGCTTTTACATTGAAAACTAACTCCTCCATATTAAGTAAGTTCACAAGAAAAGCGGTTTTGCTGGCTATTCTCGCAGCCACTGGTGTAGCCTCTTTCGCCACACTGGGGGATGGGAAAGTGAACAAGGAAAAGCCAAAAGCTTCATTACTTGCTTTCAAAAAGGCTGCCAAACCCGGCCAGTTGAGCCTGAAAAACAATTATTCCTTCCGGGGTAACCAGGTAATCAACCCTGAAAAGCAACAATACGTCAACCTGAATACCATCGTTACTTACCAGCAGGGCAATATGACTTTTGTACTGCCCATGAAGAAAAAGGTGGTATTGAACGGAAAAATCACCTTTAACCCTAACGCGGCCACCCGCTGATTTCCTGTATAACTATTGAAACATTAATTGCCGCCGCCCCGGAGGCTTTCTTCGTATGTCATCACACGGTAGCCTGATTTGGGCAGGTCAAACTTGGAAGCAGGCACCAGGTTAAAGTTGACAGAAGATACCGTATAGGTTACTTTCTGCTTACCCATCACCGCTTCATACTGCATGGCAAGGCCGGGAAGGTTCTTGTTGAGGTACTGAAAATCTTTATTTACCGGCAACAGCTCTTTTGTAAAGTAAACGGTGAACGTAGTGCCGTCTGCCAGCTTCCCGACAGCTTTCTGGCAATTATAACCCGCAATGGTTTTGTAATCCTCCTCATAAGTAAAGGTGACACCTTCGTATTTTTTATTAGAAGCCTTCCAGTTTTCCGGTGTCATTTTGATCATGAATTTCTGCTCACCATAATCTTTCAGCACTGTCACCTCCCCTGTTTTACCATCCACAATGGTAGACTGCGTACCTACTGAGCTGATCATTTCTGACCGGCTGGAATTTCCTTTCAGGTAAATAACGCTAACAGCCCCATCCAGCAAGTCAGCGGCCTGCGGGGCCTTGTTATCTGTATTGATAACTATGTCGTAGGAAATAGTAGCTTCTGTCAGCCTCTTTTGTGCCAAAAGAGATACTGAACAATAGCTGAGCAGGGATAAGATAAGTAGCTTTCTTTTCATGCTGTAAACTGTTTCGCCATAATGACGAAACAAATTAAGCAATAAGTTGCAACAATGAAAGTCCGGCTTCCTGATATGCGGATGTTAATTCACATTAACAGCATTGCCGCTTATCTCCTGCTTTTCTGCTGGGATTCCTTCATTTTTTTCTGTTGCTCCTGCATCTGCTCCAGGCGCTCCTGCCATTTTGATTTCGTCTTTGGCTTTTTGCGGTTTTCCGCTATGCGGGCCAGTATCTTATTGTGATCAATAATATAGTTCTGTATCACAAACTGCAGGATAAGTGTTATGATATTGGACACGGTATAATACCAGGTAAGCGCTGAAGGCAACTGGTTGAAGATAAACAGCAGGAATACCGGGAATATATACGGCATGTATTTCAGTATAGGGTTGCTCTGATCCGGTGTCATGCTCATGCTGTACAGCGAAATGGCAAGGCTGGTCAGCACCGCAGTGATGGTAAATAAGCTCAGATGGCTCCCCAGCAGGGGAATATGTACGCCAAACTTGATCACATCATCAAAGGCAGACAGATCGTTTGCCCAAAGAAAACCGGCGCCCCTCAAATCCACACTGGAGCTAAAGAAGCTATACAATGCAAAGAAGATGGGAATCTGGAGCAACGCAGGGATACATCCCCCCAGCGGATTTACACCAGCCTCTCTAAACAGTTTCATCTGCTCCATGCTCATAGCCTGCTGGTCTTTTCCATACTTTTCCCGCAGGGCGGCTATTTCCGGGCGCAGCGCTTTCATTTTAGCACCGCTCAGGTAGCTTTTATAGGTGAGTGGTGAAATAAGCAGGCGGATAAACAGGGTAAGAAAGGCAATAACCCATCCGTAATTGCTCACAAAGTTTTTAATAAAATCCCATACCGGTATCACCACATATTTGTTCAGCGGCCTTACAAACGCATACGGCCCCTGCCCAAGGTTAACAATCTTGCCCATACGCAGATCATACCGGGTAAGCGTATGATAGTCAGAAGGGCCATAAAGCAGGCTGAAGCCCACCTTAGCGTCGGCAGGCATCTCCACCCGCATAGAGGCAGCAGACCTCCCCACTATTTTTTCGTTATTATCAGGTATTACCCAGTTGATTTTGCCAGAGGTAAAATTATCTTTTGCTATAAGGAACGTATTGAAAAAACGCTGCCGCACTCCCAGCCATTTTACAGGGGCTGAAAAACCTACACTGCTGCGGCGCCCGATGGTATGGTAGTCAAACTCCCCGTCTTCCACATAGCCAATCTGTGTATTTTGTTTTTCAAAGCTGAGATCCGATTCCTGCTGGGCTGCCGTGTACTCCCAGTTGAGGTTCATTACCCCGCCGGTGAGCAGGCTGTTCCCGTTTAGCGCAATATCGAAATCAAGCATATAGTCGCCGGGGCGAATGGTGTACTGGTGCTGCACAGTGGCCGCTGCTGCACTATCGGCAGAGCTAAGCAAAAAGGATACGGTAAATGAGCCATCCTCGTTTTTTACCACCTGTGCCGGCTGAAAGTAGAGGTCTGCCGTTTGTGCGCTCTGGTTATTGCCCGTATTAATGGCATAGGTAATTTTATCCGCTGTATCGGCAGCCAGCCTGACATGGCCGCTGTCCATATTCTTAAACTTTTTCAGCTCCACCCATTTGGGCTGCCCTCCTTTATTGGTAAAAGCAATGCGCAGCAAATCAGTTTCTACTTCTGTTATTTGCTCCACACCATCTGCAGCTCCCTTAAATGAGCCGGCTTTTGCCTGCCGGTTCATGGAGTCGGCACGAACCGAATCAATTTTTTGCGCCAGCGTATCCGGCCTGGGCTTACTGGCATTGGCAATAGAATCGGCAATAGCCTGCTGCTGGCGGTAAGCCGCCTGCTCTTTATTGGTATAATAAAAATATCCAAACAGCAGGGCTGCAAGCAACGTGAACCCTAAGATAGTATTACGATCAAACTTCATCCGGTGGCAAAATTTAAAGACGGCAAAGATAAGGTGTTTGCAATGGAGTAGCTGCCTGCCCACCGGTTATTCTGACCGGTTTACCGGCAATTTTATTGAAACAATTCAGCCAGCTTATTGCCTGTTGAAAATCAGGCTACTTCCCCCTGCAATAAAGGGCTTTTGGTTGTTGCAGATTTCTCTGCAAACTGCCTGGCGGCTTTAATAAAATGTACAAAAACGGGCTGCGGGTTTTCCACGGTGCTTTTCAGCTCCGGGTGGTATTGCACGCCTATAAAGAACGGATGATTGGGCAGCTCCACTATTTCTACCAGGCCGGTACCCGGGTTTTTTCCACTGGCCACCATACCAGCCTCTTCAAAACGGGAAAGATATTCGTTGTTAAACTCCCAGCGGTGGCGGTGCCTTTCGCTGATAGACGCAGCGCCGTAAATAGCGGCGGCCAGCGTACCTTCTTTTATTTCGCAGGGATAAGCGCCCAGCCGCATGGTGCCGCCTTTAGCCGTAATTTTCTTTTGCTCTTCCATCAGGTCTATCACCGGGTCTTTTGTTTTGGGGTCCATTTCTGTGGAATGGGCTTCCGCAAGACCCAGCACATTCCGTGCAAATTCGATTACCGCCATCTGCATACCAAGGCAAATACCAAAGAAAGGCAGGCCGTTTTCACGGGCATATTTTACAGCGGTTATTTTACCTTCCACTCCGCGCAGGCCAAAACCCGGGGCAACCAGCAGCCCGTCCAGCCCGGCCAGCTTTTCACCCACATTGGTTTCAGTAATGTATTCGCTGTGCACATTTACCACCTGCACCTGGCACTCATTCACCGCACCGGCATGTACAAAAGCTTCCAGGATTGATTTGTAGGCATCCTGCAGTTCCAGGTACTTACCAATCAGCCCGATGGTCACTTTTGCTTTCGGGTATTTCAGCTTATCTAAAAATTCTTTCCAGCGGCCCAGCTCCGGTTCTTTGTAATCTGCCAGGTTCATTTTTTTCAGGCAAATCAAGTCCAGCTTTTCCCGCATCATGAGCAGCGGCACTTCATAAATGGTGGGCGCATCTGCCGCTTCTATCACCGCTTCTGTTTTTACATTGCAAAACAGGGCAATCTTACGGCGCAGCTCCGGTGTCAGTTGCTTTTCAGTACGGCATACAATAACATCGGGATGCACACCTTCCTGGCTCAGCATTTTCACACTGTGCTGGGTGGGCTTTGTCTTCAGCTCTTTGGCCGCCTTCAGGTAGGGAATCAGGGTAAGGTGCACCACTACAGCATCTTCTTCCGGCAGTTCCCATTGCAACTGGCGCACGGCCTCTACAAAAGGAAGGCTTTCGATATCGCCAACGGTACCGCCTATTTCCGTAATCACAATATCATATTTATCATCCTGGCCCAGCACCATCATCCGCCTTTTTATTTCATCAGTAATATGCGGCACCACCTGTACTGTTTTACCAAGGTAAGCGCCTTCTCTCTCCTTGTTGATTACTGTCTGGTATATACGGCCGGTTGTTACGTTATTAGCCTGCGATGTGAAAATATTCAGGAAGCGCTCATAATGGCCAAGGTCAAGGTCTGTTTCGGCGCCATCTTCCGTTACATAACATTCACCATGCTCATACGGGTTAAGCGTACCGGGGTCAACGTTGATATAAGGATCAAACTTTTGAATAGTGACCCGGAAGCCCCTTGCCTGCAACAGCTTGGCAAGCGAAGCCGCAATAATACCTTTACCCAGAGAAGATGTAACCCCGCCGGTTACAAAAATATACTTAGCCATACTGGTCTTATTTTCTTCCAAATAAAATACCTGAAAAAGCCTTTGCCGGGCAAACGCTTTCAGCAGTTAAAAAAAATCCGTTCTGTTAAATTTCAGGAAACCCCACCCATTGACCAATCGGAAAGTAAAATCGGAAGTAATTTCCGGGAGGTCATGCAAAGCTACCCCTTTTTTTGCGGCAGCGAAAAAAATGATTTCCGGCTGTGGAAAATAGCTCAATAAAAACCGGCTTTAGTCTCTTGCAATTTTCTTATAGCTGGCCACTATGCCCCGTATCAGCGAAGAGCTGAATCCCTGGTGCTCCATTTCATTCAGCCCAGCGATGGTGCAGCCTTTGGGCGTGGTCACTTTATCAATTTCCTGCTCAGGGTGCGATTTTTTCTGCAGCAGCAGTTCAGCAGCGCCTTTGGCTGTTTGCGCAGCAATAAGCGATGCTGTATTTGCGTCAAAACCAATCTCTATACCGCCCTGGATGCTGGCCCGGATATAGCGCATGGCATAGGCCGTGCCACAGGCTGCCAGGATGGTAGCGGCTTCCATCAGCTTTTCATCTATGGTGACCACCTGGCCCACCGTGCTGAATAAATCATCGACATACTTTACCTGCTCCTGCCCGGCATGGCGGCTGCAAATGCAGGTCATGCTTTCGCTGATGGCTATTGCCGTATTGGGCATAGCCCGGAAGTATGCCGGCTTTGCACCCACCAGATCTTCCATCTCCCCTATGAGCAGCCCGGTAACGACGGATACCAGTATCTTACTGTCATTCAGCTCCCCTTTTACCTGCTGCAGCACTTCCGCTGCCTGGAAGGGCTTAACGGCCAGTATCACCACTGCTGCCTGCCGCACAGCCAGCGCATTGTCCGCTGTTACCATCACTCCTTTTTCACGCAGGGCGGCCAGCGCCTGCTCATTTCTCCGGGTAATAATGATATCAGCCGCCTGGCTGAAATTACTTTTCAGCAGGCCTTCGGCAATAGCCGTACCCAGGTTTCCGCCTCCCAGTATTGCAATTTTTTTTGCCATAGTAAAATAGTATGAACAGGTTATAACGGCAGGCTGCTGCCTGAACGATTCATTTATCCACAAAAATAAAAACCGGAAAAGTTTTTGCAGCGCAGGGCTGTTTCCGTCATCCTGTGACAGGAATTAAATATTCCTGCAAAATAAAACCCTGTGACAGCTAAAGAGGAAGTATCCATGTTCATAAAAACGATAAGAAGCTAAGGCTACTCCTTATGGTTCTTATAAAGCGCCGCACATTAACGGCTACCCGTTAATCAGGGCACAAGCGATACTCCTCTTTTTTTATTTCCCTACACTGCGCTTAATGCAGAGCCGGCTTCTTCCTTTGCCAGGTAATTACCAATAGCATTATCATACCGCTCTTTCCATATATCTATAGCGCCCCAAAACTCCCCGTCAATTACGATATCACCTTCTGTCACCACACCAATTTTTTCTGCCGGAAATGCGCCGGCAGCTCTTTCAAATTCCGCCACCCGGTCAATGGCCACACTGACAAGCACCCTGCTTTGCGATTCGCCAAACAGCCAGGCGTCTTTTCGCACACTGTTATTGCTGATGACAGAAAAGCCAAGCTCCCGGTTAAAACCGGATTCGCATAAACTGATGAACAGGCCGCCTTCACTTACATCATGGGCAGAGCGTACCAGTTGGGCTTTAATCAGCGATGCCACAAGCTGCTGCAGGGCATACTCCTCTTCTATGTCAAAATGCGGCGCCGGAGAGTGAGATATTCCCAGCACATTATGAAGGTATTCCGAACTGTTCAGGTCACTCCGGCAGGTACCCAGCAAGTATAGTACATCCCCCTGCTCTTTGAAGTCAAGCGTCATGCGCTGCGATACATCTTCCAGCAGCCCCACCATGCCAATGGTAGGCGTAGGGTATACCGGGCCATCCGGATTTTGATTGTAAAAGCTGACATTGCCACCGGTAACAGGTGTATCAAACCTGCGGCAGGCATCGCCCATCCCTTTGATGGCATGTACAAACTGATAGTAAACTTCCGGGTCATACGGGTTGCCAAAGTTCAGGCAGTTTGTTACGCCCAGTGGCAGCCCGCCGCTGCATACAATGTTGCGGGCCGCTTCGCTCACCGCAATCATTGCCCCTTTATACGGGTCGGCGTATACGTAGCGGCTGTTGCAGTCAGTCGTCACCGCAATGCCTTTGTCTGTACCTTTTACCAGCACCACCGGCGCTGCCGAAGGCGCATTGGTAGAAGTATTGACCGTGCCCACCATGCTATCGTATTGCGTATAAATCCATTTTTTAGAAGCAATTGTTGGCAGGGCGATAAGCTTCTCCGCTGCTTCTTTCAAACCGGCCGGCACAGGTATGGCTGCCGCATCAAAAGTTGATAATTTTTCCAGGTAGGCAGGTTTTTTATATTCCCGCTCATACTGCGGGGCGCCACCACCTAATACCAGGTCGTGTGCGGGCAACTCTGCTTCCAGTTCCCCGTTCATATAAAAACGCAGGATGCCATCGTCTGTCACTTCGCCAATGACGGAGCAGGGCAAATCCCATTTTTCAAACACACGCTGCACTTCTGATTCCCTTCCTTTTTCTGCCACCAGCAGCATGCGCTCCTGGCTTTCACTCAGCAGCAATTCCCAGGCTTTCATGTTTTGCTGGCGGGCCGGCACTTTATCCAGGTCTATGCGCATACCCACACCGCCTTTGGCGCTCATTTCAGAAGTGGAGCAAATAATCCCGGCAGCCCCCATA
>DAOLFO010000333.1:0-3589 GCA_035326305.1 Chitinophagaceae bacterium | reverse complement strand
AAAAAATGAATACCCCGGAAATAAGCGGGGCTATTGTTAAAATTTTTTTTTCCATAAGTGGTAATATTTTTTTAAAAAGAGCCCCGCCACAGACGGGGCCTTTTGCTAACTGTCAACTACTGCTTAGAGAAGAATCTTTGAATTAGCATAGTTAGGTTTGAATGGTTATGGTAAGCTGCTCAGGTCAATAACGGGCGCCTGCCCGGAGGGTGATCTGCTAAAAGTAGTGCCTGCTGCTGTAGAGGGATAGAAGAAGCCCCCGTTTTGTAAAAAGAAGCGGTTGCCTTCACTGCCGCCGGCAAAATCAAGCCGCTGTTTATTAGTGCCTGTTGCATCTACAGTAAAGCGAAAGCCGGTTATTTCACTCCAGTTACCATCCGCCATACGCACCCATTGATTGCTCCACCAGGCTTTGCGCCCCAGGTGGCCGCTGGTAGGGTAGAAGTTTTCAAGGAAGCCATGAAAATTGGTCAGGTAAGTGCTGGTTGCCGGTCTTTTCCAACTGGCAATAAGCTGCCAGTTACCGGCTTCAGGAGCAAAGAACCAGGAAGTGTAAATAGTGCTGCCGGCGCCATCGGGCTTGCCATGCGTCAGGAACTTATAGGTAGTGCCTGCTTTCCAGTTGAAGAGCAGGTAGCTCTGCCCCCCGGTACCTTCCCCTCCAAACCGCCCGGCTGTAACATTATCACCTTTGCGCACAAGCGTGGTTTGCCCGCCTGACGGATCCCATACGGAAAAAAGCACTCTTCGTTCAGCAGCGCTGTTGACCTGTATGCCGAAGTAGCCTTCACCAAAACCGTTGGCCATGAAGTAAGAGCCGGTTTTATCTTCTCCTTCCGGTACCATGAGCTCACTGTAAAAATATTCCTTATCACCTCCGGGAAGCGTATAGCCCAGGTGGCAGGAGGGGCCGCGCCTCGACCAGTAATAGTTGGCCGGGTCATTGGCATAAGCCAGCCCTTCTGTTGTGGCGGAGCCGCCTATCAGCACATCAGATACATCTGCAAAATAGCTGCCCGTTTTGCTGATGCCCTGCAATTCCACTTTATTATACCCGGCTGCTGTTAGCTGTACTGTTCCTGCAAAATAACTTTTGTAAGAATCACCTTCTGCATCAATAGTAAAAGCTGTTCCATTTACCGTTACTTTCAACTGGCTTTTGCCTGCAGGCACTTTCGCTTTTACAGCTACGTGTAACTGGCCGCTCTTTTCCGTTTTAAAATATACAGTAGTGATGCTGCCGCTGTTAGTCCAGTTGCCCAGCCCGTTATCTGTGATTGCTTCATTGCTTCCCGCAGCCGGGGTAGTAACATAGCCATTGCCGGCAAGGGCAATGGCTATGCTGGTAACGGGTGCCGGATCAGGATCGGGCTCCGGTGTATTTCCTGTACTGTTTTTTTTGCAGGCGCCTGCCAGCAGCAGGAATGAAAAAAAGAGCGCATAGGAATGATTACTATGTCTGATTCGTTTCATGCTGTTTTATTTAACCACGAATACATCTATTTCAGCCAGGAACGTATGGCGGGTACCGGCACGCTGCGGCTCCAGCGCTGTTACTTTCAGGTAGCGGTAAGCTGCTTCGGATGATACCGGGAAGCTTTGTGCTCCGTTAGATATGGCAAAATTAAATTCACCCAGGCTGGTAAATGCGGAGCCGTCATTACTCCCTTCCAGTTTAAAGCGTTTCATGCCTACGGTATTGCCTGCACCGCCTGCCTGCCTGTTGGTAATATCAACCGCTACCATATTCTGTCCTTCTTTCATGTCAATCAGTATCCAGTGCGGATAGTCCGGGTTGTTACCGCTTTCGTAGTTAGTATGCCAGTACGTGTTTATGTCCCCGTCAATAGTGGCGGAAGCTTTTCCCGTATTTTCCCACCCGTCAGGTGTTTCACTGTCGGCAGTAGCTGTCCATGCTGATTTATCTGCTTTTTTTACTGTGGATTTGTCTTCAAAAAGCACCGCTTCGGCATTCCGGTTACATGCTGTCAGCAGGAGCAGGCCGGCAGCACAGGCGGTGAGAAATTTGATATATGTCTTTTTCATTGAAGTAATAATTAAATATGAGTGATTCCTTTTTCTGATCAACCGGCTTAAGGGTTTTGAGTCAGGTTGGAGTTTTTTGCAATCTCTGCTTCCGGTATAAAGAAGATGATCCGGTTGTCAGCAGGAGTTACCGTCTGGTTGACTGTATTATTATTCAGGTAATGTGTACCGGGATAATTGCGTGTCATAGGCCTGTCGTTGCGAAACAGGTCATAAGCCCGGTGCCCTTCAAAGGCCAGTTCCAGCCACCTTTCTTCCAGCACTACGTCCAGTGCTGTTTTGCCTGCACCGGCAATGCTGCTGATGGTATGCAGGGCAGCCCCTGACAAACCGGCCCGTTCACGAATAATGTTTACATCATCCAGGGCAAGCTGATCATTGCCCAGTTTGGCATTTGCTTCCGCACGGATCAGGTACATTTCTGCCAGGCGCAAATACACCGGGGAACTCAGGTTGATAATCCCTTCCTGCAGGTTGTACTTATTTATATAATACATAGGGGTGGCAGGAGTGAGGGATGTATTCATTTGCAGCACACCATTTACACGGTAAGGAGAAATGAAGGAGGCCCGCCTGTCTTCCGGGTATTGCTGCAGAAAGTCCCAGTATTTTTGCGAAGCATATATTTCACCCCAGCCGCTGACTGCTTTGCCCATTGCCGTACCATTGGCATCACCGCTGTAATACATAGAGCCGATAGCGCTCCATCCCTCATCTTCGGTTTTGGTGTGGCGGATGCAGAAGATAGTTTCCAGGTTGCCTTCCGGAGCAGCCCGGAAATAAGTGGAATAAGCGCTGCCCTGCAGCAGGGAGTAACGGCCGGAACTGATTACTTTGTCTGCATACTCGATGGCTTTATCATTGTTGCCCATATACAGGTACACTCTTGCCAGCAGTGCCTGTGCTACTTCTTTTGAAGCGAAAGGGTTTGTTTTTAAAGCGGTCAGCATGGTTTCTGCTTTCAGCAGATCTGCCAGTATAGCCTCATATACATCAGCTACAGAGCTCCTCGATACAGTAAGCAGCTCATCGTTGGTCAGGTCTTCTCCAAGCAAGGGTATACCGGGATTGTTGCCATTGTTCTGCGTATAAGGACGCCCAAATACACGGACCAGGTTAAAGTACATCATACCTCTCAAAAACAGGTTTTCCCCTTTGAGCTGACGAAGATTAGTATTGGCATCATCCGGAACTGCTTTGATAATGTTTCGGGCAGCAGCAATCACTTTATAAGCCTGCCCCCAAAAATTGGTGGCATGCCCTGAGTTGACGATATGCGTGTAGCGGTAGGCCCGTGTAAGATCATCAGATGAGTTTTGGGATTGGGCTACTTCGTCTGAAGGGTATTCTACCAGGAAATGATTACTGCGAACATAGGAGGGATTGCGCAGCACTGCATAAGTCCCGATGGTTGCAGTTTCGATATCCGCATCAGATGTGAGCGCCGAATTTTCATCAATAGCAGTGGAAGGGTCAAAGTATTTTTTGCAGGAGGCTGCTGCTATCAGCAGCAGAACTGCTCCCAGAACATGCATATATTTTT
>DAOLFO010000332.1:0-3597 GCA_035326305.1 Chitinophagaceae bacterium | reverse complement strand
TATTCGTAAATCTTAAATCGAAATTCGTAATTCGCTATGCCGTACATCTTACATCTCACAACTTATTTTACCCCGGCATCACTTGTCAAAGCTGCAGTCTGTTAATCAGGAAAACCCGAACGGTCAATACCGGGCAGCAGGCGCAGCGCATTTTTGTAGTATACTTTTTTCAGCACTTCATCCGGCAGGCCGATACCGTACATGGCCCAGAAAGCATGGTATTTTTTATGATAAGGAAAATATTCATCTTCTGTCTCCAGCACCCGGAAGTACGTGGCATACTCAGCAGGCACCCAACTGTCTTTACCAAATAAAATCCTGTCCTGGTATTTTAAAAAGAACTGCTTCGCCATCCGCGGCTGACGGCCCAGCTCAGCAATGATGGCGCCCATTTCCACCACTACATTCGGCATAGCATCCAGTAGGGTGCCCAGCTTTTGCAGGTCATTGGGGTACCAGCCAAAGTGTGCCGCAATAAAGGTTGTCTGCGGATATTTTTTAAACAGGCGGTGCTGCTCCGCTATCAGGGTATCCCAGGGTACCGGGTTATCAGCTCCCCTTCTGCGGTTAGGATGTGTTTTCAGCTCCAGCCACCGTTCATTATTTGCATCGGCACTGTCCCAAAACGGCTTAGGGTCTGCAGTATGTATCAGCACCGGTATTTTCAACTCACCGGCTTTTTGCCATACCGGCGCAAGGCGGTCATCATCCACCGGCACTCTTCTGCCTTCTATATCTCTTACCGAAAAGCCAAGGCTTTTATAAATCTTCAAACCCTGCGCACCATTCTTTACATCTTCTTCCAGTTGCTTTGCCGCTTTAGCGCCCCAGTCTGCATTGCCCACGCCCTTAAAATCAACATTGGCAAACACCACAAAGCGGCCGGGATAACTTTTGCCGATATTATCAACCGATCGCTGAATTGCTTCCCCACTCTGCCCGCTCAGGTTGACCATCACCCGCATATTCATCTGATCCATTTCTTTTATCAGCACAGACAAATCCATAGATGGCATGCCAAACTGATGATTGTGTATATCAATAAAAGGAAAGCGTGCCCGCATCGTCTTATGCTCCGGCACTACCAGTGTAGACGGCGGATTATATGTTTCAAAATCCATTACCTGGGCACTTGCTTTTTTATTAGCCGTTATTATCACAACCGCAACGATCAATAATGCCCGGTACATTTTGCTGTAAGGCAGTCCCAGTTTTTTCTTCATAAACTATAATTGAATAACAGATTGATAAAATAAATAAGGATAGCGGATAAACATCCTGTAAATATAATGATAGCCTGCTTCCTGCTGTTTTACGATTTCGCTCCCGTATACCTACTATCAGCAGCAGGTATCGTAAAACCACGCAGCCTGCATTGAAAGGGCCGCATTCATTCAGTACTGTTACTGTTTATCACTTAATTAATCAGGGTGTTAATGCTTATTCATCGTAAACATACGAATAAACACTACCTGAATTGTGGAAAAAACCGATAAAAAATACTGTATTTTTTCTTTCGTAAATTATGAAATGTAAAAAACGGTGATTTACTTTGCACCATCAATCCAGATCCTGTTTTAAAAACATAAACGTACCCTGTCATGTTATCTTTTTTTACCGTAGCCCGTGTGCCCGTATCAGGCCGGCTTATTATCACCGCTGCTGTTTCCTTTTGCTTATTACAGGATGCTGTTGTCAGCGCCCAGGCTGTATCGGGTATCGTCACCGACTATAACACATTCTGGAAATCTTCCGCATCAGCTATCAATCCTGTAAAACCTGCCAACAGTCACAATGTGCTTGCCTTTACTTTTAATGGTGTGCAATACTCCACCGGTGTGAATGATGCGCTGCTGAGCAGTCACGGCGAAGTTTTTACTCCTGGTGATTTCTGGTCGCTGCCAGTAGCCAGCCTTTCCGGCGCTCCTACTTCTAATACCAAAGTTGGCCTTGGCCAGTTATATGATGGTGTGCACAATGGCGCCAGCAACCCGGCTCCCTCCAACGATCTGATCACTTACCTGACAGACGGTATTAAAGGACTGAACATAGGCACCTGCATTGCCAACCTGCCTGCAGGCACCATGTTTTTTAATGTAGCTAATATCAGGCCCGAACATATTGGTGATGGCGTACCGGACATACTGGTAACACAGGTAGCCGACCCGAGCAGCTCCACCGACCGCTATTCTTTTGTAGATGCTAACGGCGCTATTATTGGCACTGAAAAAAATATCAGCTTCAACAACATTCCCCCGGTGGCTAACTGGACAGCCGATTTTTATGAGGCATCCGCCAATCCACTGCACCTGACAAGCGGCTTTACCAATACCGACCGCCCCATGCGCCTGTGGGCAGCCGACCTGAGTGAACTGGGTATTACTGTAAACAATTACCAGTCTATCGCCCGCTTTGCCATCCGGCTTTCCGGCAACAGCGATGTCGCTTTTGTAGCATATAACAGCAGGACGATCAACATCACCAATGTGCTTCCTGTAAAGCTTACTTCATTTACAGCCATATCTGCTGCTGCATCGGCTGAATTGGCATGGGAAACTGCCAATGAGCAGCAGGCCGATCATTTTATTATAGAAAGAAGTGAAAACGGGATTGACTATACAGCCAAAGGAAAGGTAATGGCTGCCGGCAACAGCACCGTAAAAAGGAAATATAAATTTACTGACCGCCAGCCGGCAAATGGTGTAAATCATTATCGCCTGAAGATAGTGGATCAAAATGGTGATGTGCGCTACAGCCAGGTAGTGACGGTGCATCATACTGCCGTTAGCGCTGCCCTGCGTATCTACCCTAATCCTGCTTCAGGAGGGCAGATAACTATCACACATACCCGCAGCACCGGGCAGGAGCAACTGCATATACAGAATGCAGCAGGTATGATTATCGCCCGTAAGCAGGCAACGGCGGCGGCCGACCGCACTTCCTTATCAGTGGCAGGCCTGAACCCGGGTGTTTATTACCTGGTATGGGTATCGGGCAGTGAAAGGCAGGCTGCCGCATTTACTATCCGTTAATTTTCTCATGTAGTAGTTTATAGCCAGCGCCGCTTCTTCCGAAGCGGCCTTTTTTATTGCCGGGGTTTTATATTGCTGCGTTTATTTTCTTGCCCGGGAGGCAGGAATTGCAGAACTTTAAGCGCATATTTGGATTAATAGCTAAAAACATTCCGTATGAAATTAAAATTTATCAGCAGTGCCCTGCTGCTGACTGCATTATTTTTTCTCACAGCCTGCAATAGCGAAGGCAATAAAGAAAAAGAAATGGAAACAAAACAAGTAAAGCTAAAGGAAGAAACCGTCACTTATACAGGAGACGGGGCTGCCATGAACGGCTTCCTGGTATATGACGAAAACAGTGAAGCAAAACGCCCCGGCGTACTGATTGTACCGGAATGGTGGGGGCTGAATGAGTATACCAAAAACAGGGCACGGCAACTGGCAGAGCTGGGCTATATTGCCCTGGTGCTTGATTTTTACGGAGATGGCAGACAGGCAGACAATCCTGATACGGCCCTGGCTTATGCCATGCCCTACTACCAGGATCCGCAAAAAGCACTGGCACGCTTCCACGCCGGGCACG
>DAOLFO010000331.1:0-3619 GCA_035326305.1 Chitinophagaceae bacterium | reverse complement strand
TGCCATGTGGAATGGAGCCGGTGCATTCATTGAGCACAATACCATTGTTCGCCGTAAGAAAAATGTGAATGACTGGGGAGTGTTCAATATTACACAGGATAATTCAGCGAACATCGTCAGGAATAATATTATTGTTACCGAAAAGGATATACCCATATTTAATACCGGGTTACGAATGAGCAAAAACCCCCAGACCGTCATTGCCAATAATCTTTACTATGCTGCATCGGGGAGCTTAGTGATGGGTAAGGAAGGGCCTGGCACAAACCCGGTCTATGGCAATCCCATGTTTATGCAATACAGTGCTGGTCAGCAGCCGGAAGATTATTTTATCCTGGGCAACAGTGCTGCAATAGACAAAGGTATGCCACTTGATTACAAAAAAGATTTCAGGGGCATTGCCATACCAGTTGGCAGTGCGCCGGATCTCGGTGCGGCAGAGTACCAGCCGTAACCATTTTAAAAAAAAGCTATGAAGCGCTGCTTACTATTGATGTTTGTTAATTGCTTTTTGGCCACAGGCGTACTGCAGGCACAGCAAAAACAATTGCCCAATATCGTCATCATCCTGGCAGATGATCTGGGCTACGGCGACTTCAGTTCTTACGGAGCTGAAAAAGTGAAAACGCCGGCTGTGGATGCGCTGGCTGATGGTGGCATGCGATTCACGGATGCACATTCCGCTTCCTCCTTATGCTCCCCTTCCCGCTACAGTCTGATGACCGGCCGCTATTCCTGGCGCACTCCTTTACGGGCAGGTGTGCTTACATGGTTTGCCCAACCTTTAATAGAAAAAACCCGCACCACCCTGGCATCCCTGCTGAAACAAAGCGGTTATTACACCGCTTGCATTGGCAAATGGCATCTTGGTTTTGAATGGGCGCTGAAGCCCAATGCTCCTCTTAATCCTGACTCCACTGTATTCGGCTCCTGGGAACTGACCACCCAGGACTATATAGATTTTTCAAAACCGGTAAAGCAGGGCCCGGTGGAAAGAGGCTTTGACTATTATTATGGGATAGCTGCTTCCAATAACATGATCCCTTTTGTTTTCATAGAGAATGATCGGGTGAGGCAAGCGCCAGCAATAAAAAAAGAATATGTCTACGATACTGATCAGGAGTCTGTACGGGCGCCCGATTGGGATCTCGAGACACTGGATGCTGATTTGACAAAGAAAGCAGTGGAGGTCATCGACCGTCATTTCAGTCAGCAGGCAGATAAGCCGCTATTTCTTTATTACCCTACCAGCGCTATTCATCGTCCCTGCCTGCCAACTGACACTAAAGGGAAAAGTCAGGCAGGGCTGAGAGGAGATATGATACTGACGTTTGATCTGATCGTAGCAGAAGTGGTAGCCGCATTAAAAAGAAACAATGCTTTTGAAAATACATTGATCATTGTTACCTCCGATAATGGTGGCGTGCCGGGAGATGCCGTGCTGCCGCTGGAAAAATACCGGGAGGATATGGGGGATTTATTTTATCCGGCCATTGCCGGAAAGTTTACACCTCAATATGTAAACCCGCAGGGTAATGCAGTAACCAAAAAAGGGTGGATTACGTATGATCATGCATCTGCCGGGTCTTTTCGCGGATATAAATCGGATGCCTGGGAAGGCGGACACCGCGTGCCGCTCATTCTGCACTGGCCTGGAAAGATAAAAAGTGGTTCTGTAATGCCGGGCACGGTATGCCATGTCGACATCCTGGCCACATTCGCAGAATTGACGGGCAAAAAACTGACAGCAGCAGAAGGGGAAGATAGCTACAGTTTCCTGCCGGCGGTGCTTGGGCAGTCTGTCAGTGCCGGCAGATCGTCCTTAACAATGGTAGCCGGGGGCAGTGGTGCGTATGTGGTGCGCATCGGCGACTGGAAATATATCGAAGGTGGCCGGCCGGCATGGGGACAAACATTTTACAGCAACGGGCCTAAAACAAAAGAATTTCAACTGTATAACCTGGGAGAAGATCCGAAAGAGGAGCATAATCTTTTTTCAGTTCATCCTGAAAAAGTAGCAGCCTTCAAAAAGCTCATCCAGCAGGTGGAAGCAGCGGGAAAAACAGAAAGCAGATGATAATGAAAAAAAGAAAATACCAGTGGAGGCAGCGGTGGCGGGCACTAGCCGTGATGCCGGTAGTCCTTTTCCTTTGTTATATGTCTGCCCATAGCCAGGACAGGAAGATGAATATTATTTTTTTCCTGGTAGATGATCTCGGGTGGAGTGATGTGCAATACAATAACCCCGGTACATTTTATGAAACACCTAATGTGAATCAACTGGCCGGCGAAGGAATGCGGTTTACCAATGCCTATGCCGCCTGCCATGTATGCTCGCCGTCAAGAGCCAGTATCTTGACTGGAAAATATCCTGCCAGGCTGCAGTTGACAGACTGGCTTCCGGGCAGGAAAGATTATCCGTTTCAACAATTAAAAAATGTAACGATTAACCAGCAGCTTCCTTTTGAAGAAAAAACACTGCCGGAAACACTGAAAGAAAACGGATACCGAACTGCCATCATTGGCAAATGGCACCTGGGTGAAGATACCTCTTCTCCTTTACAGCATGGCTTTGATTACCGTGTGACAGAATGGAATAAAGGCTGGCCGCTGAGCTATTACTCCCCTTTTAAATTAAAAGGACTGGAAGGCCCCGACGGTGAATATCTCACTGACCGGCTCACTGATGAAGCCATCAGTTATATTGAGCAAAATAAAGATGCTCCTTTCTTTCTCTATCTCTCTCATTTTACCGTACATGATCCTATAGAAGGAAGAAAGGATCTGGTGGAAAAATACCGGCAGAAGCTGGCAAGACAGCCGGCATCCGCCCTGCCTCCATATATTCTCGAAGCAAATCCTGATACCACTTTTCCTTACTCCAGGGCAGCACTGGATGCATTAATTCAGGAAAAAAGATATGGCGGTTATGCCGTGCTGCCCGGCCGCATCGTCAAGGTAAAGCAGCGGCAGGACAACGTACAGTTTGCAGCCATGGTGGAGAGCATGGACGAAAGCCTGGGACGGATTATGGCAAAAATTAAAGCAGCAGGACTGGAAGATCGTACGATTATCGTATTCGTATCGGATAACGGCGGCATGTCTGCTGCCAACTTTGCCAGGCCCAGTAAACAGATACAGCCTGACCGGCTTGATAAAGAGTTTGCTACTTCCAACCTTCCCCTGCGGGGGGCAAAAGGATGGTTTTATGAGGGCGGTATCCGGGTGCCTATGATCATTAAATGGCCGGGGCAAAGCCGTGCCGGCTTGTCATCGGATATACCGGTGATCGGTACCGATTTTTATCCTACACTGTTAAAAATGGCCGGATTAAAATTAAAATCATCGCAGCATAAAGATGGGGAGGATCTCAGCCCGCTGCTGCGCGGAAAAAAGAAACTGCGCCGGAAAGCGCTGTACTGGCATTTCCCGCATTACAGCAATCATGGCATGCAGAGCCCCGGTGCTGTTATAAGGGAAGGGAAATATAAGCTGTTGGAATATTTTGAGAAAGGGACCGTGCAGTTGTTTGACCTGGAAAAAGATCCCGGGGAGCAACAGGATATTGCTGCACAAATGCCTGCGAAAGCAAGAAAGCTGACGCGAAAACTGCATCGCT
>DAOLFO010000330.1:0-3625 GCA_035326305.1 Chitinophagaceae bacterium | reverse complement strand
AATTACGAATTTCGATTTAAGATTTACGAATAGCGTGCCGGCTGATAATCGGTGGCCAGTCATCAGCGGTCGATTGCCGATTCACGATTGCCGATTGTTGGCCCCCATCCGCCATCCGGTTCGCCTTTTTATTTTTCCTTTTCACTTACTGGTATATACTAAAAGCTGATAGCTCACAGCTAATAGCTTTTAGTACTTATTTGTTTCTTGTTATTTCCTATTTGGATTTTTAGCAAAAAGAATCACACCGGTACATCCACTCAATCAGCTTAAACCTTTTGAACTTCTTGAACCCCTTAAACTTCTTAAACCTCTTAAACACTTCAACCCTTCCCTTAAATATACCACCTCCCTCCCTGCTTTTCCAAACTGTAATGATAAGCGGCTTCGCCTTCTTTCCCGAAGGGTGAAAATTGCCTGCCGCAACCTGTAAATGTTTACTTGAGGTATTCGATACGGTACAGGTCCAGCCTCCTGTCTTTCAGGTTTTGTACGCTGCCGTAATTGTGCAGAGCCGTCAGCAGCGACAGCTCCACATCGCTGATTACAATCATTTCCGTATTGGGAGTGGCTTCGGTCTTTATCCCGTTTACCGGGAAAGCAAAATCGGAAGGGGTGAGCACGGCCGACTGTGCAAATTGTAAATCCATATTGGTCACCTTCGGTAAATTGCCCACGCTGCCGGCTATAGCCACAAAGCATTCATTTTCGATAGCCCTGGCCTGGGCGCAAAAGCGCACCCGGTTATAAGCGTTTTGCGTATCGGTGAGAAAGGGGACAAACAGTATCTGCATACCCTCCAGCGCCAGCTTGCGGGTCATTTCGGGAAACTCCACATCGTAGCATACCTGCACACCTATGCGGCCGGCATCCGTGTCTATCACTTTTATTTCATCACCGCCCACTATATTCCATTCATATTCCTCCGAAGGAGTGATATGTATCTTGCTCACACTATCTGCCCGCCCGTTGCGCTGCAGCACATACGATACATTATACACTTTCCCTTCCCGCAGTTCGGGCATGCTGCCGGCAATGATATTTACATTATAGGCCACAGCCATCCTGCTCATCGCTTCCACAATGGCCGGGGTAAATCCGGCCAGCCCTTTTATAGCGTCTCTGGTATTGCGGTCGTTAAACATACCAAGCAACGGCGCATTAAACAGTTCCGGGAACAGGATAAAATCGGATTCATAATCGCTTACGGCATCTACAAAATATTCCACCTGGTTCAGCAGGTCATCCACTTTGCCATAAGGCCGCATTTGCCACTGCACCACACCTATGCGGATAGTATCTTTTTTACGGAGCAGGATATTTTCTTCCGATTCAAAATAGACATTGTGCCATACCAGCAGGGTGGCATAGCCCTGGCTTTCCTCATCTTCCGGCAGGTAATTTTTTATTACCCGCTTCACCTGGAAATCGTTGGAAAGCTGAAAGGAAAGCGTGGCATCGTGCAGCTCTCTTTTCTTGACTTTGGCAATGTAAGCCCGCGGTGTCATCTCTGCGGCATACTTATAATAGCCGGGTATGCGGCCGCCGGCCACCACAGCTTTCAGGTTGAGCTGCTCACACAGTGTTTTGCGGGCATCATACAGCCGGCGGGCCAGCCGCAGCCCGCGGTAATCCGGGTGTACAAATACCTCAATCCCGTATAGGGTATCTCCTTTGGCATCGTGTGTTTCAAAGCTGAAATTACCGGTGATGTCCCGGTAGGTATGGTTGTCGCCGAACTTGTCGTAGTTAACAATAATAGACAAAGCACAGCCCACCACTTTATCATCGTGTGTAATCACCACCTGGCCATCCGGAAATTTTTGTATCAGCCTTTTCAGCGCCTCCTCCTTCCAGTACTGGCCGCCCAGGCTGGCGTATGCCTGCATCATGGAGTCTTTCAGCGCCTGGTAGTCTTCTATTGTCAGGTTTCTTACTTCAATGATAGGCGTATCCATTCATTTCCCTTTTCTTTAAAATTAGGAAAATATCATGGGCCCGCCGGGCATGTATTTAAAGACGGGCAGCCATCTTATTCACCATTTCTTCAAAAGCATCAGAAAACTGGTACAGCCCGGCCTTTGTGCGGGAGAGCCCGATATAATCTTTTATAAAATAGAGCGCATCCTGCTCCATGCTCTGCCGGATATAGTCCCTTCCTTTTTCCTCCACCAGCGCCGTCATCATCATTTTGCCGGCATAGTAGGCCGGGTTATTCCAGTTCCAGTCAAATAAAATACTGTACAGTTGGCCAAAATCCATTTCACCGGGATGCCGGTATGCATCCAGCAGCAGATGTTCCAGCAGGTAAAACACTGCTTTATGGCGGTAATGATTGACAGCAGCATGGTCTTTTTCCTTTTTCAGCCCCGGGCTGGCAGTTGCCTGTTCTTTTGCATCAGCCACATATTCGGCAGCGCCTTCCAGGTAGAGGTGGCGCAATAAATAATACGGAGCTTCATAAGCAGTATCAACCTGCCGCAGCCGCTCCATCACCGGCTCATAAGCATAAGCCCGCGACTGCAGGGTATGAAACAGTTCATGCTCCGAAGTCTCAACAATGGCGGGCATATCGCCGGGATAAAAATGCAGGCCCAGGTAAAAGGAGGACGGGTCGGCAGGAAAAGCAAACCCTCCCGAATAGCTGCCCATCAGCCCGTATAAGGTTACACTGGCCGCTGTACCGGGCCGCACATAAGGGGTCAGCTTTGTTTGCAAATGCTGAATGATGCTGTCCCGCTTTGCTTCCAGCAGGTCAATCCAGGCCGTCATTTCCGGCAGGCGCTCCCGGATAAAGCCGTACTGAAAATGCTGCTCTGCTGCGGTCAGTTCCTGCCCGGCTATGGCTTTTTGCAATGCAGACTTTGCGGCCTCCGGCTCCGCATTCACCTTCCGTATCAGCGCCTGCGTACCCGGCAGGCTTAACCAGCTATCCAGTTCCGCAGCGGTTATTGCTTTGCGGGAAAGAAGCGACAGGGTTTGCCGGGCATTATCCAGGTCAAACCGGATATGGATGGCGGGCGGGATGTCCTTTTCAGTGCCGGCTGACGGCAAAGAGGTTTGGGCCTGTGCGATAAAAGCGGCAAAGAAAAAGAGCGGGAAGCTGGTCAGTTTTTTCATCCGGCAAAATTGCCGGGCCGGGCTGGGCAAGGGTCAGGGTATTGCGTAAAATGCCCGCTTCTTTGAGTAAATGGCCACTTGCAGCCAGTGGATAAAAACCCGCCAAAACTGCAGCCCGGCTTTTCTTCCTAAAATTGCATCGGTTCGCAGCCGCCCGAATTCGAAAAATGACAGGAAAAATAATCTATTCAAATTATATTTTTACATAACTTAATTTTATAAATCAATTAATTATTTATATAAACAGTATAAATATATTAAAATCAATTTTTTAAATAAATTTATCTATGAATAAATAATATATTTTTTTATCCTCAAAATTTGACATATTATTTGCTATATAATTTTATATAAAACATTAATTAGTTATTTTATAAATAATGTTTTCAATTATTTATAAAATATAATGATACTAAGTAAAATAGTATATTTTAAAATGATTACAAATCATTTAAAAGCTATTTATTTTAGCTTAAATTAAAATGTGAGATAAAACCCGCTTTGG
>DAOLFO010000329.1:0-3645 GCA_035326305.1 Chitinophagaceae bacterium | reverse complement strand
CCGGGTGTTTTTGGTTTTGTTTTTCTGCTTGTCTTTTGATTCCAGTTTTTTCAGGTCTTCTGCAGTAGGCTCTCCCAGCACCACGCTGCCAAAACTGGAACTGATAGTTATTTTGGCGTTGCCGCTGCCGCTCTGCCCGCTGTATTTTTTTTCCGAATCGGGCCCGTATTTCTGAGGGGTATCTGTACGCTTGATGCCGGCGCCGGTACGGTCGGTAAAGCTGCCAAAGCTGGTGGAAATATTATAAGTGGCGGAAAGGCTGCCCTGCGGGCGCAGGTTGACAGCGCTGTAGGAATTTTCCAGCTTCAGCCCGCTCAGGTTATTTTCCAGCCCGATTTTAGTGCTGCCAAAAGATACGCTGATATCACAGGTGCCGCTCAGGCTGGCAATAGTAACGCTGGAGAATTTAAAATCCCCTTTGAGGTTGGCTGACTTTTTTATCTCTGCTGCACCAAACTCTACCGATACAGCTTTCGGGTTGGATAAATGCCCAGCGTTCAGGCTTCCAAATTTGCTGGTGAGGTTTGCTGCCCCGGAGTAGTCAGGGATTTCTATGCTGCCAAAGCTGTTCGTTACCTGCAGGGCCATGCTGGCAGGGAGAGATACGGTGTAGTCAATGTGCATACTGGTTTTGGTTCCCTTTTGCTGCTCTTTTCCTTCTTTATTTTTATTATTAATGGATGTCTTAAACTGTATCTCACTTCCTGCTTTTTTATCCGTTACCTCTATGGCATCAAAAGTGCGCTGTGCCTGGTCGGCATTGTCAGAGCTTACTTCTATTTTTACATCCACCTTCACTTCATTTTTATCCCAGGTGGTAAATTTTACATCTCCAAAGCTGTTTTCAATAGAAAGTGAATTGCCGCTGGCCGGGTAAGTACGGGTAAAGCTTTTTTCTTTTACATGCTCATACTTTTCCCTGCTCTTTTGTGCAAAGCTGTTTGCGGCCAGCAGCAGGAACGCCAGGCTAAATATCGCTGTGATTGTTTTTTTCATGGCTTATTTTTTTTGTGTTATTGTATTCCGAAAGTATTTGTTGTTGTTTTTGCAGCAGCTCTGCCTGCAGTTGCAGGTTATACAGCATGGCGCTGATTACCCGTTCTTCGTTGGGTGATTGTTTCAGCTTTTCTTTCAGTGCAGCGTAGGTGCTGTCCAGCAGGGCAAGGTCGGTGGCAAACTGGCGGTACAGCTCCGGCTCCCCGGTGGCAGCCGTTTTTAATGCAGCCTGCTGCTCTTCAATGCTGCGGTACATTTGCCGGAAACGGGCGGCAAATTCAGGTGCCAGCGCATCTATGTCTGCTGTTTTTTGTTGCTGTTGCCGGGTTGCTTCAGCCTGTTGCTGCCGGGCAGGGTTGTTATTTTTTATCCAGAAAAAATAAGTGCAGGTAAGCGCCACGCAAAGGATAGCCGCAACGGCGCTCCATTTATAAATATCATAAAGGGTAAAGCGCTTCGCATTTTTTTGCTTGCTGATTTGCCGGTGGATGCTGCTCCACACTTCATGTCCCGGCATTTCATCATCAAATGCTTTCCGGTTGTCCCGGATAAAATGTTTTAAAGGATCGTTCATCATAAAGTCTCCTTTTTTTTCTTTAATAGCGCTGCCAGTTTTTTTCGTCCGCGCATATATTGTGTCCGTACCGTGGAGTGGGAGATGCCCAGCATTTCACTTATCTCTTCCTGGTTGTAATCTTCCAGCAGGTAAAGGCTTACAATCATCCTGTACCCGTCCGGCAACTGCCGGATGCAGTCCCGGATATCTTCCACTGTCAGGTCATTCCATTCTTCTTCGGCGGCAGGCGGCTCTTCCGGCATATCTTCTCCTTCAAGCCCGGCCAGCTTTATTTTATTTTTCTTTAGCAGGCCGATACTTTTATACACCACAATCTGCTTCAGCCAGGCGCCAAAACTGGCCCTGTTTTCAAAAGAGCGGAGCTGCACATACGCATCAGTAAAAGCTTCCTGTATGATGTCTTCCGCATCGGCACGGTTGCCGGTAAGGCGCAGCGCTGTATTGTACATGGCTTTTACATACCGCTCATACAGCTGCCGGTAGGCATGCGCATCTCCGCCAAGGGATGCGTGTATTAGCTCATCGGTAGCTGGTATGGCAATGCTTAATTCCAGTAGCTGGTTTTATAATAAAGTAAACAGTTTGCGGAAAATGTTGCACACCCGGAAAGATTTTTTTCAAAAATCAGGGATAACCGGTCAATTCAGCCTGTATAGCGGTTTTAAGCCGGGAGCAAAGGGCATGGTATGGTTTTTGGAAAACCAACGGATAGAGCAGGCCCCATTTATTTTTTTACTTAATAAGAAATACAATGGCTAAATATTCTAAAGGTGCACAAAAAGCAGTGGCATCTGCCATGCGCCGGATGAAAAAAGGAACATTGCGCAGCGGCGGCTCTGGTAAAAAAGTAAAGGATCCGCAGCAGGCAATAGCTATCGGCCTTTCAGAAGCAAAGAAGAAAGGAGCAAAAGTACCGAAGGCGCCGGCGAAAAAAACGGCATCACGCAATACAATAAAAAAGAAAACAACGACTAAAAGAACCGCAAAAAAAGCAGCACCAAAAAAGAAAGCGGCTGCTAAGAAAAAAACCGCTCCTGGAAAACCCGCAGCCCGAAAAACGGCTATAAAGAAGCCTGCAGCAAAGAAAAAACCAGCAGCGAAAAAAGCGGCACCTGAGAAGAGGCCCGCTGCAAAGAAATCAGCAGCAGCAAAAAGCCCTGTGTCACGAAAGCGTCGTGCAAGACCACTGGTAAAGGAAGAGGCAATACCGGCACAGGTACCAGTCACAGCAGCCGGCAGCGGGAATATTGACAGCTCATCACCTGCACCAGCGTCCGGCCACAGCCCGGTGCCGCCGGCTGATTTTTCCCGGCTCACAAAAAAGAAAGCCCCCTTTCACCCGTCCCGGGTATCATCAAAGCCGAAGGGCGGCGTTAAGCCTTCCGGCAAAAAGCCGCTCTGGAATTAAGCAGGGATAGTTTATTTGACTGGTTGTCACGCCGTTTTAACAGGTGTGCGGTGAGAAATACAATTTTCTGAAAAAATTACCGTTAACCAATCATCCAATTATCCTGATATAAAACCAATATCCGGTCTTATGAGCTATACATTCTATAACGACCAGGCGCATATTGCCGAATCGTTCCGGCTGATAGATGAGCACATTGAGCAAATAGCCCGTATTGCGTCGTTCAAGGTCAGCTCCTACAAACTCTCCCTGGTTAATGCCGCATTTTGTATGAATAAGGATGAGCTGTTTGTACTCCTGAAAACGACCCTGCTCAACTATACAGATCCTGCCCGTATCCTGGCAGATGTTGGCTTCTTTGCCGAGCCGGTAGAGAATTAACGGGTGGCCCCTGCTTATTTAGCTTTTTTATCTTCCCCGTCCCTTAATACCTTTGCGCCGCCGGGCGCCTGGCCCTGCTGTATTTTCTAAAATCTTTTACCACCATGAACGTAACGATTATCGGCGGCGGCGTGATAGGGCTGTGCAGCGCTTATTACCTTCGCCGGCAGGGATATGATGTCACTATTATTGACAGGGGCAATATTACCGATGGCTGCTCATTTGGTAATATGGGATATGTTTCACCTTCTCACTTTGTACCGCTTGCCACACCCGGCATCAT
>DAOLFO010000328.1:0-3650 GCA_035326305.1 Chitinophagaceae bacterium | reverse complement strand
CCACCATCACCATAGGCGGGGATGTAAACCCAAAGGAAGTGGTTAAGCTGGTGGAAAAATATTTTGGCGCCATTCCCTCCGGACCTAAGGTGGAAAATATGAAGCCGGCGGTACCTGTGCTCACCAAGCACCGCTTTGCTTCCTATACCGACAACTATGCCCGCCTGCCCCTGATGGCAAGGATATACCCCACTGTTCCCAACTATCACCCTGATATGGCTGCGCTGGCCTGCCTGGCACAGATACTGGGCCAGGGCAATAACTCCGTGCTTTACCAGCAGCTCACCAAAAAACAACTGGCGCTGCAATCAGGAGCTTTCAGCAGCCTGCAGGAGTTGTCCGGTTCGTTTATATTCCAGGTTATCCCATATCCCGGCAAGTCGCTGGCCAGTATGTTTTACCTGCTGGATAATGCGCTGGACAGCTTTGAAGCGAGAGGCGTGACCGATGATGACATTGCTAAATTCAAAGGCGGTTATGAATCCCAACTGATCAACGGACTGCAAAGCGTGGCAGGCAAAGTATCACAACTGGCCGCCTTTGAAACATTTGCCGGCAACCCCAACATGATCGGTAAGCTGCTGCACATGTACCAGTCCGTTACCAAAGAAGATGTAATGCGGGTATATCATAAATATATCAAGTACCAGCATAACCTGACCGTAAGCGTATTGCCCAAAAGCCAGGAGCAGATGGTGGCAGGTGATGATAACTATAAAGTGGATGAAACAAACTATGTGGCCCCTGATTATGGATACGAAGGATTGAAATATGTAAAAGCGAAGGATAATTTTGACCGCAGCAAGATGCCACCCAATGGCCCCAACCCGGTAGTGAAAGTACCGGCCTTCTGGACAGACAACTGGGCAAACGGCATTAAAATAATTGGTACAGAAAATACGGAAGTGCCCACAGTGACGCTGACGGTGAAAATACCGGGCGGCCACCTGCTGAATAGTAATAACAAGGAAAAAGCCGGTCTTGCTTCCTTTTTTACAGACATGATGACTGAGGATACTAAAAACCATACGGCTGAAGAAATGAGCCGTGAACTGCAAAAGCTGGGCAGCTCTGTCAGCGTATTCAGCGGTATGGATGCCATTACCTTCCAGGTACAGTCACAGGTGAAGCATATTGATGCCACGCTGAAACTGCTGCAGGAAAGGATGTTTAACCCGCGGTTTACACAGGAAGCATTTGACAGGATACAGAGGCAAATGCTGGAAAGCTTTAAAATTGCCAAAACCCAGCCTTCCTCTATAGCCGATGATGTATTTGCCAAGATCAATTACGGCCGGGAGCATATACTTGGCATATCCCCGGAAGGAACGGAAGAAACCGTAAAAGGCTTTACGCTGGCAGATATACAGTCTTACTACGATAACTATATGACATCACAGGGTACACAGGTGGTGGTGGTAGGTGATATGAGCCAGGATGAGATATTGCCCAGGCTGGCTTTTCTGAACAACCTGCCCAATAAAAAAATTGATATCCCCGCTATACCGCAGGCCCCGTCAGTAGAAAAAACAAAAATCTACCTGGTGAATGTGCCGAAAGGCGCTCAGTCGGAGGTAAGAGCCGGCTATGTCACCGGCCTGAAGTATGATGCTACCGGCGAATACTATAAAGCAGGCGCCATGAACTATGCGCTTGGCGGTGCCTTTAACAGCCGCCTCAATCTTAACCTGCGGGAAGATAAAGGCTGGACCTATGGTGCAGGCGGCGGCTTCAGCGGTGGCAAGCAAACGGGTGAGTATGAATTCAGCGCCAGCATTAAATCCAGCGCTACCGACAGCGCCGTAGCAGAAGTGGTGAGGGAAATGAAAGAGTATGCCGAAGCAGGCATAACAGATGATGAGCTGGTATTTGTGAAAAATGCCATTGGCCAGCGGGATGCCCTGCGTTATGAAACAGGTTTTCAAAAAGCAGGATTTATTGGAAATATACTCAACTACGGCCTGCCTGCTGACTTTGTAGATCAGCAAAATAAAATTTTGGCCGGGCTTTCCAAAGCAGAAGTAAATGCACTGGCAAAAAAATGGATCAATACAGAAAAAATGAATATCCTTGTAGTAGGCGACAAAGAGAAAATTTTACCCGGCCTGCAAAAGCTGGGATATGAAATAATAGAACTGGACGCTGATGGCAAGCCTGCAGAGAAGAAAGCATTCTGATAGTAGCACTTAGTTTTCATACAAAGGCCATGTACAAATGATACATGGCCTTTTGTTTTGGGGTATGGATTACCTGTGCAGGCGGCCCTGGCTAAATAAAATCCATGGCGCTAAAGCTTTTACCTATTATGTTACCGGCATCAGTTGACAGCCACCGGGTGAGCACAGTGGAGTATACCTGTTTAAAATCTGTTTGATAGTTCAGATCGCCATCCTGCAGATCGGCAAGGTCAGGCATTGCCGTGATAAGCCCTTTCTTTTTTAGCCCGCCGCTGATCATAAACATATTATTGGCCGTGCCATGATCGGTGCCGCCGCTGGCATTTTGCGCTACCCTTCTGCCAAACTCAGAAAAGGTAAACAGCAGTACATCATTAAACCGGCCATTGGCTTTCAAATCCGCCACAAATGATTTTACCGCATCGTTCATTTCTGTAAATAACCGCTGCTGCTGGCCCTGCTGGTTTACATGTGTATCAAAGCTGCCGAGCGATACATAATATACTTTGGTGTTAATATCGCTGAAGATGAGGGAGGCAATTGTTTTCATGCTGTTGCCCAGGCCGGTCTTCGGGTACTCAGCACGGGTAGGGTGCAGCCGGCTTTGCTGAAAAATATAATCGGCAGAAGATAGTGTTTCTGCCAGTGTCTTGTACAGGTAGGCTGCCGGGGTCTCTTCTTCCGCACCGGGATGGTGCCGGTTAATTTCTTTAAAAAAGCTTTCATTAGCTGTGCCATAGAGCCGCTTAGGATCTTTTACAGCTATGCCTTTATTTTTTTCTCCTTTCAGCGCCAGGCTCAGCACATCATCTATTTCTATGGATTGTGTGGGCTTATCGCAGCCCGCACACTGCGCATCAAGGTACCGGCCTATCCATCCTGTATCCAGGTATTCATTGCTGGCGCTGGCCGTATGCCAGATATCCATGCTGCGGAAATGGGAGCGGTCCGGATTGGGATAGCCCACACTGTTGATAATGCCCAGGCTGCCGTCATCATACAGCGTTTTGAATGCGGTAAGCGAAGGATGGAGCGCCGCTTCATCAGTAAGGGATAGCGCTTTTGCTTTTTCAATGCCCAGCCGTGGCCTGGCTTTGTAGTACAGATCATTCCGTACGGGGATTACGGTATTCAGGCCGTCATTCCCACCGCTTAGCTGCAGTATCACCACTACTTTATTGCCGGCAGGCACCGCTGCCCTGCCTTCAAAAGCCTTCAGAAACTTAGGCACCATCAGCGATGCGGTGGCCAGGGAGCCTATTTGTATAAATTCTTTTCGTTTGATGAGCATGGCCATTTAATTTTCTGATACGGTATTGTTACTTATAATTTTTATTCAGCAAAGCTGGTATTCCGGTGTGCTCATAAGCTGAATAGTGGCCGATTTGATAAAAGCTTCCCGGCTGCTTTCATCTGCAAATTTTTTGATGACAGGCTCAGGCACCGCCCTGTTTGTCTGCAATAAAACTCCCG
>DAOLFO010000327.1:0-3658 GCA_035326305.1 Chitinophagaceae bacterium | reverse complement strand
CTCATTTTCCAGTGTGTGCGAAAAAGGCCCGTGCCCTATATCGTGCAGCAGGATGGCAAGTTTTGCTCCCAGCTCTTCTTCGGCAGTGATGGCGATGCCTTTACTCTTTAATTCATTTAAAGCATTGCACATCAGGTGGTAGGCTCCCAGCGAATGGTGCAGGCGGGAGTGTACGCCCCCGGGATATACCAGGTGCCCGAATGCAAGCTGGTGAATGCTGCGCAGCCGCTGGTACCAGGGATGGGAAATAATGCGGAGCACCAGCGGATCGTCTATGGTGATAAAACCATAAACCGGGTCGTTAATAATTTTCCGGGTCAGGGGCATTGTTGCGTTTTTGTTAAAGGCCGTGGGCAGGTAGCCCGCAAAGCTACAAATGCTGGGGTGAAAAAGCTATTTTTGAAAACTGCCGGATGAGAAGTCAAAGGAATCTCGTTGATAATATTTTACCATCAGACAAAATGTAAGTAAGCAAATGGCTATAGCAAAGATTATCTGGGTGGATGATGAAATAGAAAGCCTGCAGTCGCAAAAGCTATTCCTGGAAAATAAAGGGTACGAGGTGCAAACTTTTACCAATGGCTTTGATGCCATTGACTATGTAAAGGAAAACCCTGTGGATGTAGTATTGATTGACGAGAGCATGCCCGGCATTACCGGGCTGGAAACGCTGGCCAAGATCAAAGAAGTGCGGCAGACGCTGCCGGTGGTGCTCATTACAAAAAACGAAACGGAAAACCTGATGGACGAGGCTATCGGCAGCCAGATCAGCGATTACCTGATCAAGCCGGTAAACCCCAACCAGGTATGGCTCAGCCTGAAAAAAATCATTGACAATAAACGGTTGGTGGCGGAGAAAACCACTACGGCCTACCAGCAGCAGTTCCGTAATCTTTTTATGGCGCTCAACAGCAACCCCGACCATACCGAGTGGATGGACATTTATAAAAAGCTGGTGTACTGGGAGCTGGAAATGCAGAAAAGCGACAGCCCCGAAATGCAGGAAGTACTGCAGAGCCAGAAAGGGGAGGCCAACACGGAATTCTTTAAGTTTATTTCAAAAAACTACCTGAAGTGGATAAGGCCCGGTGCCAGTGACGGCCCGGTCATGAGCCATACGCTCCTGCAGCGAAAAGCGCTGCCCTACCTGCAAAAAGGGGTGCCGCTTTTTTTTGTACTGATTGATAACCTCCGGTTTGACCAGTGGAAAGCGATTCAGCCCATTTTTACAGAAAGCTTCCGCATACTGGAGGAGGATACTTTTTACAGCATATTGCCTACGGCTACCCAGTATGCACGCAATGCCATCTTTGCCGGCATGATGCCGGCGGATATTGAAAAACAGTTTTCGCAGCAATGGAAAAATGATGATGAAGAGGGCGGAAAAAATTTGCACGAAGAAGGTTTTCTGCGGGCACAGTTGAAACGGCTGGGCAAGGGAGATCTGAAAATATCATATACCAAAGTGCTCAATAACCAGGCAGGGCTTGACCTGGTAAATAATATTCACAACCTGCTCAGCAATGACCTGAATGTGATCGTATACAACTTTGTGGATATGCTCAGCCATGCCCGTACGGAAATGGAAGTGCTGAAGGAACTGGCCGGTGACGAAATGAGCTACCGCAGCATTACATCCAGTTGGTTTGAGCACTCTCCCCTGCACCAGGCGCTGAAAAAAATAGCGGATAAAAAAATAAAGCTGCTGCTCGGTACCGATCACGGCAGTGTGCGGGTAAAGACGCCCTGCAAAGTAGTGGGAGATAAGCAAACTACTGCCAACCTGCGGTATAAGCACGGCAGGAACCTGAACTATGAGCCGAAGGAAGTGCTGGCTTTCCGGGAGCCAAAGCTGGCAGGGCTGCCTTCGCCTACGGTCAACTCTTCATACATATTTGCCAAAGAAGATGGGTTTCTTTGCTATCCCAATAATTATAACCACTACGTAAACTATTACCGCAATACTTTCCAGCACGGTGGTGTCAGCCTCGAAGAGATGATTGTGCCGGTGATCAATATGGAAAGCAAATAAGTTTTACACGCAGATAGTTCCGCTTTGTGGAAAATATCAGGGCGGGCTTTCTTTTACAGGGCTTGCAATCGGGTTACATTTGTAACTGAGTTTTTAGTAACAGATGAATTATCAGGTATTATGAAATACACCCAGTCTACTTTAGATAAATTAGAATCAGTCATTGAGCTGTCAGGCTATGTGCTGCGCTATGAGCGGGGCACTTTCCAGAGCGGCTACTGCATACTGGAATCAAAAAAGGTAGTGGTGCTCAATAAATTTTTGCAGACGGAAGGCCGCATTAATACACTGATTGACCTGATCCCCCAACTGGAGATAAACCCGGATGCGCTGCCGGATGATAATCGTAAGCTGTATGCTGATATCATGTCACGCCTGCAAACGGAAGAGAAGTCTGATTAAGAACATTTTGATCAGGCAAAATTAAAAACCAATTCCTGCTATCTTTACGCAGTGGATTATCCTTCTTTAAGTATAACTTTTCTTGGAACAGGCACCAGCAGCGGCGTACCAATGATTGGCTGCCGCTGCGAAGTATGCAGATCCGCAGATGAGAAAGATAAGCGCCTCCGCTCCAGCATACTGATACAGTCAGCAAATACAAACCTGGTAGTGGATACCGGTCCCGACTTCCGGTACCAGATGCTCCGCAAGCAAATCTCAAAGCTGGATGCTGTGGTGTTTACCCACCCGCACCGGGATCATATAGCCGGGCTGGATGATATCCGGGCATACAATTATTTTCAGCAGCGGCCTATTGATGTATATGCCGACTCACTGACGGAAGAGGCGCTGCGCCGTGATTTTTATTATGCTTTTTCCGATACCAGGTATCCCGGCCTGCCGGAGCTGAACATGCATACTATCACCGGCGATCCCTTTCATATTGCAGATATACCGGTGCAGCCGGTACCGGTATGGCACCTGAAGATGCCGGTGATGGGCTTTCGCTTTGGCGCCATCACCTATATTACCGATGCCAACCGTATTGATTCCCCATCAAAGGATCTTATCCGGGGCAGCCGGGTGCTTATACTCAATGCACTGCGGCAGGAGCGTCATGTCTCACACTTCAGCCTGCCGGAAGCAATTGCCCTGGTAGAGGAACTGGAAATCCCCGTGGCCTATTTTACCCATATATCCCACCAGCTTGGCCTGCACAGAGCAGTGAGCAAAACACTGCCGGAAGGGATGTACCTGTCATACGACGGGCTGAAAATAACTGCGGATAATTTCGACTAACAATTGTTAGTTTAATTGAAAATAATTTACTTACTTTGCTGAGCCTTTAACGATTGCTTTTAGCTGCCTGGTGCAGCCGTGATCAGATTGTGCCGCTCCGCTGGGGTGGCACAATTGTATTAAAACAACCATGAAAAAAAATAGCTATACCAATGAATTTTGAACAAACAGAATTGACCAGGCAGATAGCCGCCACAGCACGGGACTTTGCCCGGCAGCACATACGTCCTTATGTAATGGAATGGGACGAAAGCCAGGAATTTCCGGTACAGGTTTTTAAAGAAATGGGTGCGCTGGGGCTCATGGGTGTGCTGGTGCCCGAAGAGTATGGCGGCAGCGGCATGGGATATGTGGAATATAAAACCGTGATTGAAGAAATAGCAA
>DAOLFO010000021.1:0-19774 GCA_035326305.1 Chitinophagaceae bacterium | reverse complement strand
GCCTCATCAATACTTTTGATGAATACACTATCCTGTTTGAAGCAAATAACGGGCAGGAGCTGCGGGACAATATCCGCCAGCACAAAGTGCCCGACATTGTGCTGCTGGATGTAAACATGCCCGGCATGGACGGCTTTGAAACCACCCAGTGGGTGAGCAAAAATTATCCCTTTATTAAAATACTGGCCCTGTCCATGCTCAGCGATGAGAAAAGCATTATCAAAATGTTTCGCCTCGGCGCAAAAGGCTACCTGCTCAAAAACACCGATCCCGAAGAGCTGAAAACAGCGCTGGATTCATTAATGAGCAAAAATGTATACCTGTCGGAATATGTATCAGGCAAACTGGTAAGCGGCCTGCAGGATGGCGGGGCAGATACAAAAGAAATAGTGCTGAATGAAAAAGAAAGAGAATTTCTGCGCTGGACCTGCACCGAGCTTTCTTACAAGGATATTGCCGAAAAAATGCACGTAAGCCCCCGCACGGTGGATGATTACCGCCAATCACTCTTTAATAAGTTAAAAGTGAACAGCCGGGTGGGGCTGGTGATGTATGCCATTAAGAACGGGATTGTAGAGCTGTGAAAAAGCTGACATAGCTTATCAAAATATAAGCTATGTACCATAAATCAGAAAACGCCAGTTTTATTCTATTTACATTCATTTTTACAAAAAAAATAAAATCCTGTATGCACCGCAGAAGTTTTGTCAAAGCCGGACTGCTCACCGGAGCCGCTACGGCCGCCGGCTCTCTTGCATTTGGAAAAGAAAAAAATACGCCGGATCATGCTGATAAACCCTTTAATCTGGACTATGCCCCGCACGAGGGCATGTTCAGAAATCATGGCGGCGCCGATTTTATTGACCAGATAAAATATGCTTGTGATAAAGGCTTCCGCTCCATAGAAGATAATGGGATGACCGGCCGTACTCCTGACATGCAGCAGAAGATTGGTGAAACACTGGCTAAGCTGAATATGCGCATGGGCGTATTTGTAGTGCCCAAAGGCGGCAACTCAGCCAACTCACTGGCAGCAGGCAAGCAGGAGTATATTGATATTTTTTTAAAAGGATGCCGGGAAACAGTGGAAGTGGCGAAAAGAGTAAATGTCAAATGGGTAACCGTAGTGCCCGGCGACTATGAACGCTGGCTGCCTATAGGCATACAAACGGCAAATGTGGTGGATGCACTTCGCCGCGGAGCAGATATACTGGAACCGCAAGGTATCGTGATGGTGCTGGAGCCGCTCAGCGACTCACCTAATCTTTTTTTGCAGACTTCTGACCAGGCATTTGAAATATGCCGGGCAGTCAACAGTCCTTCCTGCAAGATATTGTTTGACGCTTACCACCTGCAAAAAACAGAAGGCAACCTCATCACCAATATAGACAGGTGCTGGAGTGAAATTGCTTATTTCCAGATTGGCGACAACCCCGGGCGAAAAGAGCCTACTACCGGAGAAATCAATTACCGGAATATTTTTAAGCATATTTATCAAAAAGGCTATAAAGGCATCATGGGTATGGAGCACGGCAATGCCAAACCGGGCAAAGAAGGAGAGCTATCACTAATTGAAGCGTACCGGTGGAGCGATAATTTTCTGTAAGACCCTTTCATTTATTTAACCGCAGGGGCACAAGGGCACTAAGTTTTTGCTGTTGTATGATGCAACCAGAATGTCATGATAAACTATATATGATATAAAAGACAGTACTTCCAGAGCCGACAGATATGGCTAAAAATTATTAGAATTTACAGAGGTATCGAAGTAATAAAATTTTCTACAACAGCAGGAGATATTGTTCGTACTATTGCTCCCGGGTAGTTTTTAGTAAAGGTAAGCGGAACATGAGCCCTTACCCGATCATTCCACTTACATTCAAACCCCGACAACCCGTCTTCAGTTTCTTCCAGCAGGTCAATTTCCTGCTGCTGGGCGGTACGCCAAAAGTAATGCAGCGCCTCTTTTTTATTATTCTTTAAAAACTTTATCCGCTCTGTAACTACAAAATTTTCCCAGATTGCCCCGGCATCAGTGCGGGTTGACAAGGGCTTAAAGTTGTTGATAATGGCATTGCGAATACCACAATCATAGAAGTATATCTTCTTTCCTTTCCTGATTTCATTTCTCACATTCCGGCTAAATGCTGATAATTGAAAAATAACAAACGCCTTTTCAAGCAGGTCAATGTACTTTTCTACTGTTTTTTTATCAGCTCCGCTTATTTGAGCAAGCTCAGTAAAATTCACTTCATTTCCAATCTGTAATGCCAGCGCTTTTAATATCTTTTCCAGTATCACAGGCTTTTTTATTTGCCCTAGCATCAATAAATCTTTATATAAATAGCTACTGGCCAGCAATCTCAGTCTCTCCTTCTCTTCACCCGGCTGTGTTACAATTTCGGGATAGTAACCATAAATCAGACGGTGCTCTAATAGCCTTTTTTCTTCCAATAGGCCATGATGCATTACCATTTCCTCAAAGCTTAACGGATACAGCATAAACTCATACTTACGACCTGTAAGTGGCTCATTTACTTTTCCCTGTAGTTCAAAAGCAGACGACCCTGTGGCTATACCCTGTACACTCCGGATCTGATCAGTAATTACCTTCAGTACAAGACCTACATCCTCTACCCGTTGCGCTTCATCTATCAATAATATTGTCTTATTCCCGATTATGGCCTTCAACCGGCTGGATGATGCATTTGCCAAAAGCTCCCGCACATCAGCATCATCTCCATTTAATACCAGTACCTCATTTCTTTTTTCCGAAAGAAGCATATCCATTAAAGTGGACTTTCCGGTCTGCCGGGGGCCAAATAGAAGAATGGCTTTCCCTTTAAAAAGCCTCTCCACTATCATTTTCGTAATGCTCCTGTCTATCATAAAAAGGGATTAAAATCCCTTAAAATTATAATAAAAAGAGAACTAAATCCCTTTTTATTACATATTATATATATAAAATACTGATAATTAATAAATCTACGGCACCGGGTCATACCCGCTTCCGCCCCAGGGATGGCAACGGCTGATCCGCTTAATGGCCAGCCATAGCCCCTTGAATACGCCATGCTTCTTTAAGGCCTCAGCCGCATAGTGTGAGCAGGTGGGCGTGTAGCGGCACTTGGGGCCTATCCATGGAGAAATGATCAACTGATAGATTTTTATCAGCAGCAAAAAAGGCAGTGATAATATGTAAAGTACCGTTTTCACTTTGCCTGTACCAGTTTTTGTATCACCTTCCCTACAGCCGCATACACATCTGCATATACAGGGATTTCTTTCCCTGTATAGATAAAAAAGATATGGAGGCTATGTCCCTGCTGCTGCAGCTTTTCTTTCAGCTCATTTTTTTGTAAGCGCCAGGCTTCCCTGGTCAGCCGTTTTATCCGGTTGCGGTCTACTGCTCTTTTAAAATGCCGGGAAGAAGCACCAGTGCCAAAGAGCAACACTTCATCCCCGGCCCCGCCATACAGGTAGCTCACCCGGAAAAGCGGTACGGAAATCCTGGCTCCGGCCTGAAACAACTGTTCAATCTGCTTGCGGCTTTTGAGCCGCTCCTGCTTTGATAAAGTAAACAGTTTGGACATTCCCCGTTATTTATAATAAAAAAGCCCCGGCGCTAAGCCGGAGCTGTAAAATTATTGATTCGCCTGCTCACCGGCGGCGTATAGTTTATTTCAGCTTGCGCTCGTCAGATACCGTCAGCTTTTTACGGCCTTTGGCACGGCGGCTCGCTAATACTTTGCGGCCATTGGCTGTCTGCATACGCTTGCGAAAACCATGTACTGTTTTACGACGGCGGCGATGAGGTTGAAATGTACGTTTCATAATCTTTTAATACTTTTTCACTTGTTTGAAATATGGCCCGGGAGAACGAGCCTGGTTTCATTGCTGCCGGCAGGTCACCACACCCACCAGTTTGTGAAAGGACGGCAAAGGTAGGGCAATCCGTCCATAAAAGGGAGCGTATCCTTATATTTTTTACCCGTTTCTGCCAATAGGCGCAGCGGCTTATACCAAATCCACATGCTGCGACTGCACCGCCTCTCCAAAAAATGTAGTGGCGTGATTATCAAAATCTTCAGTAGCATCAGTCGTACAAAATGCTCGTTCACCATTCTTACTGCACTGCGCTTCTATTTCCGGGTGGCGGCGCAGGTAGTCAGCCAGGCTTTTGGCCACTATTTCCCCCTGCGACAGCAGCTTTACCCCTACCGGCAGGTGCTCTTCTATTTTTTCTTTCAGCAAAGGATAATGTGTACAGGCCAGCAGCAGCACATCTATCTGTTCTCCTTTTTCAAAAATGTTCTCTATTTCTTTCCTTACAAAATAGTCGGCCCCTTTGCTGTGGTGCTCATTATTTTCCACCAGCGGCACCCACATGGGGCAGGCTTCCTGGTACACTTTCAGGTCGGGATAAAATTTTGCTATCTCTGCGGGGTATGAATTAGAAACCACCGTGCCATTAGTAGCCAGTATACCCACACTTTTGGTATCGGAGTACTGCCCGATTACTTCCGTGGTTGGGCGTATCACTCCCAGCACCCGCTTACCAGGGGCTATGCGCGGCAGGTCTTTTTGCTGTATGGTGCGCAATGCTTTGGCCGAGGCGGTATTGCAGGCCAATATTACCAGTGTGCATCCCTGGCGAAAAAACCACTCCACGCATTCCAGCGTGTACTGGTATACTGTTTCAAATGACCGGTTGCCATACGGGGTACGGGCATTATCGCCCAGGTAGAGGTAATCATATTCAGGGAGTTCCGCCACTATTTCTCTCATGACGGTTAGCCCGCCATAGCCGGAGTCAAAGATGCCAATGGGATGTGCTGCCATGCGGCAAAAGTAGCAACAATCGGGCTATCCCTGCTTCCGGCAGGTATTAATTGGCGCTGCCTTTGGCAGTATTGAGCCACTGCTTTGCCTCTGCATATTCGGGATAATATTCCAGCGCCCTGGTAAAGTCAGCAACGGCCTGTTGTTTCTCATTCAGCTCATAAGCGGCGCGGCCTTTTGCGTAGTAAGCAAAAGCCAGCTCTGTTTTCTCTGCCGGCTTGTAAGCTGCTATCAGCTTTGTATAAATATCTTTCACCTTGGCATACTGTTTTAGCTCAAAGGCGTATTTGCCCGCTTCCGCCAGGTGGTTTTTCTCTTTGGGCTGCAGTTTGGCCGCCTGCTCATAATCGGCCAGTGCTTCTGCATATTTTTTCAACTGTGCATATACCTGCGCCCGGTAGGCATACATCACCGGCAGGCTGTCTTTATTGTTTTTGTACAGGCTGATACACCTGGTAAAATCAGTAACAGCCGTATTAAAATACTTGCTCATGTAGTTGGCTTCGCCAAGGTAGCGGTGTGCAGCGGGGTTCAGCGAATCATACCTGATGCTGTTCTTCAGGTCTGACGTGGCTGAGTAGGTATTATTTGTACGCAGGTTAGATATGCCTTTGCGCAGCCAGATAAGCGCCAGCCGGGATGAGTCTTTAATGGCGCTGAAGGATTTATTGTAGTAAGTATTGGCACTGTAAAATTCCTTTCTTGCAAAATGGATATGGCCCATCTCCATATTGGGGTCTACCAGATTGCTGTTTACCTGCAGCGCTTTTTTGAAATCTTCTATTGCGTTTGCAGTGTCTTTCAGCCGCAGGTAGCAGAAGCCGCGCCAGTACTGCAGGTCATCCAGCGATGATTTATTTTCCTTATACATATCAATAGCGCGGGTATACAGCGGTATGGCATCCTTATAGCGCTGCTCCTCTTTCGTTACCGTAGCAATGGCCCAGGCCGCTGCACCATATCCCGGATCCAGCTTTAGCGACATATTGTAGTCTTTTGCGGCATTCTTATAGTCCTTTATTGCACGATATGTTTCCCCGCGCCAGTAATACAGGCTGCGCAGGGAGGCCGTATCCTTATAAAGCCCCAGGCATTTGGTATATGCTTCCAGCGCCTGCTTATATTTTTCCTGGTTATACCATACTGCTGCTATGTCCCAGTGAGGGCTCAGGTAGTCCGGTTTTAGCTCCAGGGCTTTGTTTAAATCAGCCAAAGCAGCGGAGTAGTCTTTCAAATTATTATGCGCCTTGCCTCTCATATAGTAACGTGCAGCCATAGCGCCCTTATCCGTGTTTCCTAATTCTATGGCACGGGTATAATATTTTACTCCTGTAGTGTAATATTTTAAAGCTATCGCCGCATCTCCTGCCAGCGCATAGGCATTATCATGTGTGCTGTCCAGGGATATGGCCATTTCATAGCTGCCCAGCGCTTTTTCATTCTGGGATAATGCAGACTGGCTTTTCCCTTTCCAGAAATACATATCAGACAGGAAGCCGGCATCTTCCGGGCCTGTGCCCCGGCTTATTACAAGATCGTAGTAAGCTATCGCATCCTCATATTTTCCCAGGCTGTACGCCGAAGCTGCTAACCCTGTTACCGCATCAATATTTGTACTATCCAGCTTATAAGATTGCTGGTAGTTTTTCCATGCGTTTTCATAATCTCCTGCATAATACATAGCCCTGGCTTGCTCAAACCAAATGGAAGAAAGGTTAACTGCATTATTTGCATAGCCCGGTTTTGCTTTTTCATAGCTGGCTATAGCTTCTGCATAGCTGCCCAGGCTATACTGGCTGGCACCAAGGTTCCACCATGAGTAAGCATTGTTGTCAGGCTTAGCTTTTACACTTTCCGTAAAAAGCCGGGCCGCTTCGCGGAAGTTTTTCTCCTGCATCTGCGCATAGCCAATACGGGTAATAATAGTGATATAATCTTTTTCCTGGTACGTTTTTGCATCCAGCGCTTTCTGGTAGTTTTCTATGACACATTTATATTTCTTTTCATCGTAGCAGTCGTTGGCTGTTTTGATATAGTTCTGGGCTGACAGGCCTGCTGATAAAGCCAAAAAGATGATAAGGAAAGAAATTTTCATTATTCAGGTTGTTTGTTCCGGAGAGAATAGCGTATTGCGAAAATTAGCAAACATGCCTGTTGCAGCATATACCCTTATGGTAGTAAAAAAAGGGAGCCCGGAAAATTCCGGGCTCCCTTGCATATAATTAAATTAATTGATTTTCATTTATCAGGGCCTGCCTGTGCCATTACCGGCCGGCTTAGCACCAGGCTGAAGCTGGGGCGGTATGGGTATTTTCAGCTTGGTAAGGACTGGTACCAATATATTGTCGGCTTCTGGCGCTACCACTACTGCATCAGCAGAAATAACATAGGCGTAGCTTTTTTCTTTTGCCACTGCATTGATAGCTGTCCTGATCTTTTGCATGATGGGTGCATACAGTTGCTGCTGCTTGGCCTGTACCACCTGGCCGGCTATTTCCTGCCAGTTTTGAAGCGTATAGCGGTATTCTGCTGCTTTGTTTGCTGCTTCGTCCCTTACACTTTTGGGCTTAGTGGAGTCTCTTGCCGTGCTGTCCTGGAACTGGTACAGCTCAAATATGTTTTGGTACTGCGGCCCTACAGAGTCTATTTCAAACTGGCGTAACAGCGAGTCAGCCACTTTAGCATCCGGCATCAGGTACACTATCGCCTCCTGATCAATGTAAGCCAGTTTCGTCTGGGCTTCTGCCGAGAAATTAATTACCGTCACCAAGCTTACTACCAGTGCCAGCACTTTCAATTTTTTCATGAGATTTTTTTCGTTTTGTTCTTTGTTAAGATTGTATCGAAAATGAATTTGTTGCTTGTTTAGCTTTTTTTAACAAATCAGTTTCTTACCCCCAGCTCCCGCAAAACGTCATCGCTCTTGTCGAGTTTGGGGTCGGCAAATATAATGGTAATTCCTTCACTTTTATCGAGCACAAAATCGTAGCCACGCTGGCCAGAGAGCTTTTGCACGGCATTGTATACCTTATCCTGCACCGGCTTTACCAGCTCCTGTCTTTTTTTAAATAAATCCCCTTCAAAACCAAACCGTTGCCGCTGCAGGTCCCGGAGCTCTTTTTCCTTCAGGAATAGCTGATCCTCTCTTTTTTTCCTCAACTCCTCACTCAGCATCACCTGCTCCCCTTCATAATCCCGGTACATTCTGTCGAGCGCTGCCTGGCGGTCGTCTATGTCCTTCTGCCATTCCGCAGCTACTTTGTCCAGTTGCTCCTGTGCCTTTTTGTATTCCGGCATTTTATCCAGGATATAGCGGGTATCAATAATGGCATATTTCTGCGAAAAAGCCCCTGTACCCAGTCCCAGCAGGCAGGCTATCAATAGTATTTTTTTCATAACCGAATTTTTTAGGTTGAAGGATGCAATGACTGTTATTATTCCGGCTCAAAGCCCAGCATAAAGGTAAAGCGGGAAGCGTTTTTCAATCCCTGTCCGGGTTGTATGCGGTCAAAGCCTATACCATAGTCAAAGCCCAGCAAACCAAACATCGGCAGGAAGAAACGCATGCCCACACCGGCGCTGCGGCGCAGGCGGAAGGGGTTGTACTCTTTAAAGTTAAACCAGCCATTTGCAGCTTCAAAAAATGTAAGGCCATAAATGGTGCTTCCGGGGTTTGTCACCAGCGGATAGCGTAGCTCTAACTGGTATTTATTAAAAATAGTAAAGAACCGGCTCGCATTCTGCTGATCGGGGTTGATAGTGGGATCAGAGGTTTGGTATACAGGATAACCGCGGTGCGCCACGATATCATATCCCAGCAGGCCAAAGTTATTGGTCAACCCTGCATCACCCACCTGGAAGCGCTCAAACGGTGAGTACTCCAGCTTCTGATTATACCGGCCCATAAATCCATATTTGGCAGCCATCTTCAGCACAAACTGGCGGTTTTTGTCCGCTCCCATTGGCTTGCCAATGGGTACATACCACTCAGCATTGAAGCGCCATTTATGGTATTCGGGATTTTTATAAGGATCTTTTGAGTTGATCAGGTCCGGGTTGAATAAGGAATAAGGCGGCGTAAACTGTACGCTGGCCAATATATTGGATCCGCTGCGCGGGAAAATGGGATCGAATACAGAGGAACGCTGCAGGGCTATTTTAAAGCTCAGGTTGTTGGACACACCCGTGGGGCTTACCCCTTCAAAAATGCCATAGTTCATCCGCTTATACTGCGTAAAGTTGACCGAGTACAGGATGCTGAAATAGTCATCCGGCCACTTCAGTTGTTTTCCCATAGCAACAGAGAAGCCATTTACCTTCAGGTAGTTGGTATCGGACCGCTTGCGGTCAATAGTACCGGTATAGGGATCCCAGGCATTGGAATACTTACTATTATTATAAGCCAGCGTCAGGGAGTTCCGTTTCTTCCCGCCGAGCCAGGGCTCAGTAAATGAAAAATTGTAAGAGCGGAATGCCCGGCCATTAGACTGCAGCCGAAGGCTCAGCTTTTGCCCGTCGCCTGTTGGCAATGGATCCCAGGCAGATTTTTTCCAGATATTTTTTATCGAAAAATTATTGAACGTTACACCAAGCGTACCCGTCAGGCCGATACCACCGCCCCAGCCGGCAGAAAGCTCTAACTGATCGGAAGATTTTTCTTCCACTGTCCAGTTAACATTTACAGTGCCATTTTCCGGCACAGGTACTATCCCCGGGTTAATGCTTTCCTGGTTAAAATACTGCAGGTTGCCCAGCTCACGGATAGAGCGTATGATTTCAGAACGGTTATACAATTCACCCGGTACTGTGCGCAGCTCCCGGCGTATTACGTGATCTTTTGTCCGCTCATTGCCGGCTATTGTTATTTTATCGTACCTGGCCTGCGGGCCTTCCACAATGCGTATTTCATGATCAATGGTATCATTGTACACGGCTGTTTCCACTGCTTCTATGCGGGAAAACAGGTAGCCATCATCCTGGTACAGGCCATTGATGCCTGATCCCTCTGCCGACATTTCGATGCCGGTACGGTTATTCAGCACTTCCAGGTTATAGATATCCCCTTTCTGAATACCCAGTATTACATTCAGCAAAGAGTCGGGATATTTGGCATTGCCTTTCCAGGCAATATCTCCAAAATAATATTTACGGCCTTCATTCACCCGCAGATCCACATATAGCTTATCTCCCCTGGCCACGATGGTATCCTCTACAATCTGTGCATCCCGGTAGCCAAGTGAGTTGTAATATTTAATTACTTTTTCCTTGTCTTCTTCATACTTGGTGGTATTAAACTTGGCGGAGCTGAACAGCTTGAAGCGGAAGTACGGATCCAGCAGTTGCTTTGTTTTCGTAACGGATAAAAATCCCCAGTCCTTCATGTACTCTTTAAAGCTGGGCCGTTCCGTTTCCCCATACGGGCTTTCATAAGTAGTGCCCTTCAGGGTCATTTTGCTCATCTCCTTAGTGCCCTTCATTTGCTTTTTGAGCTTGGCTGAGCTTACCTCATTGCCAAAGAAATTGACACCATCTATCCTCACTTTTTTACCCTTGTCTACATATATGTTCAGCCTTTTAGAGTTGACATACATCGGGTCGTCCGCTTCCTCAATGCGTATGGATACATTCTGAAAGCCTTTTTCGCGGTAGTATTTTGTTGTTACTTCCCGGATATTTCTCCGGGTATTTTCTGTGTAAATGGTTTGCTTGGCAAGCCCGATTTTGCCCTGCAGCTCTTCCGCTTCCGTTTTCTTGGGGCCTATAAATTTAAAATTGCCCAGCTTGGGCATTTCTGTCACTGCTATTTCAATGCTCACATTGTCATCCACTATCCGTGTCACGTAAATCTGGATATTGGAAAACAGCTTTTGCCGCCACAGGTTGCTGATGGCTTTGGCAAACAGGTCGGAGCCGGGATGTGTGAACTTATCGCCTGCCTGCAGGCCGGAAATGGATAATACAATAGCTGTATCCAGGTAGCGTATGCCGGAAATGGAAATGTCTGCTATCTTATATTCTTTGGGGATACGGGCAGTTTCCCATTCCAGTATTTTAGGGTCTACTGATGTGGGCCTGGTGGTGTCCTGCGCAGCCAGCTGGCTGGTAATAACAAAACTCATTACCAAAAAAACACTGATCCGGAGTAAAATTTGTAGCATGGTTGATCTTTCAAGTCAGTCCTGTCCGCCTTCGGCGAAAGTGCAAATAATTTATACGTTTATGCAAATAATATATACAAATCTTGCGGCGGCAAATTAACGGTAAATATCGAAAGTGTTTGTTAAACATCGCTGCCCTGCAAACCGCTGTGCCGCCGTACCTGTTATACCGGGCCGGTAAGCTGATCACCCGTTTTGCCAAACCGCCGCTGCCTGCTCTGGTAGTCAATAATGGCCTCATACAGGTTTTCTTTCCTGAACTCAGGCCATCTTACCTGGGTAAAATATAATTCGGCATATGCCAACTGGTAAAGCAGGAAATTGCTGATCCGGTATTCCCCGCTGGTCCGTATCATCAGCTCCGGGTCCGGAAAGGCGCTGGTGCTCAGGAAACGCTGCAGGGTGTCCTGGTCAATGGCCTCTACAGCTATTCGCCCCTGCTTTACTTCATACGCTATGTTCTTTACCGCATTGAGCAGCTCCCACCTGCCGCTGTAGCTGAGTGCCATTATCAGGTTAAGGCCGGTATTTTCCTTTGTAATAGCCAGTGCCTCCGCCAGCTCCTGGCGGGCATACTCCGGCAGCATAGAAAGGTCACCAATCACATGCAGCCGGATATTGTTCTTATGCAGGCTGTCCACCTCCTGGCGTATGGTATTGACCAGCAGTACCATCAGGCCCACCACTTCATACTCCGGCCTGTCCCAGTTTTCGGTAGAAAAAGCATATAAAGTCAGGTACCCCACGCCCAGCTCTGCGCAGCCTTCCACAATATTGCGCACACTCTCCACCCCATGATAATGGCCGTACAGCCTGTCCTGCCCCTGGTCTTTTGCCCAGCGGCCATTCCCATCCATGATGATGGCAATATGCCGGGGCAATTGCTCTTTGTTTATCTGGTTCAAGAGTGCTGACATGGGGAGATATGCTCTTTTCTAACGGGGAGCAAAGGTATCTTTTTTGGGTTTACCCCAAAGGAATCTGAATAAAATTAAGCGGGCTGCCGCCATTAATTTGCTGTAGGGCAGCGGTAAGATTGCAGGTTGAAAGTAATATGGAACATGGCCGTGATAAACTGGTCATTCTGCTTGCTGTTGCCCCGCTGCCTGCCTGCCACGCCAATCGGCTCACCCAGCTCATACGACCTGTCGTGCAGCAAAAATGCCGGTGAAGGGCTGTTGTCAGGCGGTACTGTAGGGAAAACGGCCGGGTTTACATACGTTTTGCTTACATCATCCAGGTAGTCCGTATTGGTAAAACGGTGGAGCAGCTCAAACCCGATATTGATACGGTCATTAAGGGCATACTTGATACCCACCCCTACCGGAAAGCTGATAGCCATAGTGCTATAGGGTTTGCGTTCAGGGTACAGGCTGCTGCCCTGCCCTTCGGTACCCAGCGGGCGCAGCATGATCTTTTCGCCGCCCAGGTACGCAAAAGGATCATGGCTGAAAATACCGGCGCCCAGCGTGACATATGGGGTAAAGCTATGCTGAGGCTCACCGGGCATAAACCGAAAAAAATTGAAGTCGCCCTGCAGGCTCAGCTCCCATACATTGGTATTAAAGCTCAGGTTGCGGCGGTACATGTATTCGTTATGGGTATTATACTTGTCCGAATAGCCGAGACGGGCATAGCTGACGCCGAGGCGGGCTGCCACATAGTTGCCAAAATTTTTACGGAAAAAGAAAGTAGCGGCCATCTTGGCCCTGCTCAGATCAGACCGGGTATTGAGGTCGCCAAAATAATGGCCGGCGCCGATACCTACCCCAAATTCGCCTTCCTGCACAATGGCATCCTGTGCGCTGCACCAGCGGGTACCCAGCAGGCAAACTATTGTAAAACAAAAAGATATAGCAGTTTTTTTCATCATAACCGTCCGGAATAAACTTGCAATGCTCTAAAACGGAAAAATAGCCATTTTCTTTTGTGCTACCCGTTTTAATTTCGCTTATCCAGTCCCCAGGTCAGCTTATTGCGCAAGGTTTGCAGGAAATTATTTTCTCCCAGCCTCAGCAGGCTGATACGGAAGCTTTCTTTTCTTACCGCCAGCGATACATTTTTTCCCACCGTTTGCCGGCGGGAATCGAGGGCACAGATGATATCGTCATACCGGCTCTCCACTTCAAAAGAAATAACATTATCATCGGGTACGATGATGGGCCGCACATTCAGGTTGTGCGGGGCCACCGGGGTGATGACAAAGCTGCCCGATTCCGGAAAAACAATTGGGCCCCCGCAGCTAAGCGAATAACCGGTAGAGCCGGTAGGAGTGGCCACAATAAGCCCGTCGGCCCAGTAGGTATTCAGAAATTCGCCGTTCAGGTACGTATGGATCTTTATCATAGATGCCGTATCCTTTTTATGTATGGCAAATTCGTTCAGGCCATAAGGTATTTCATCAAAGATTTTGCAGTCGGCATCCAGGTGTATTAATGTCCGCTTATCCTCTATATAGCTGCGCCGCGCCACCGCCTGTATGGCTTCCTGCATTTCCTCCTTGCCTATGCCCGCCAGGAAGCCAAGCCTGCCAAAATTGATCCCCATAATGGCGATGGGCTTATCCCTCACAAGGGTAATGGTATCCAGCAAAGTGCCGTCGCCACCCAGGCTGATGATAAACTCTGTCTCTTCTGTCAGCTCTTCTGAAAAGGAAAAAGTGGACGTGCTTTCAGGAAAGCGTACCCGGTTTTTTATTTGCTCATAAAAAGACAGGAACACCACCGGGCTAATAGCATATTTATCCAGCTCATTAAAAAAAGCCTGCACATGGCCCTCCTGCCCGTCTTCCATTACCCTGCTGTATATAGCCGCCTTCATCCTTGTTTGTTTGTGTTAAGTTACTATTCCTTACCCGGATAAGTATTTATCACCGGGCTAAAAATTTGATTTGCGGTGAAAGAAAACCCCGTTTTGCCCCAGTTGATTGAAAGACCAGTCGAGCTTGAGCGTAAAATCGTACACAGAAGTAATGTCAATGCCAAAGCCGCCTGAAAAAAGCATCTGGTTAGGCAGCATGTTCATTTCATCGGCCCGGCTGTACACATAGCCCATATTGGTAAATACACGTCCGTAAATATTAAACGGGATACGCTGCGGCAGCAGTTTTTTAGTGCCGGGTATGTTAATGCCAAAACCAAACAGCCGGCGGGTAAACGATGTTTTGAGATAGGCGCTTGCCACACCATCCACCACATAGTATTCATAGCCCTGCAGGAAGGCATCGCCATAGCCCAGCAGCCTCCTGTTGTAATAAGGCTGATCAAAGGGCAGCTTCAGTGTGGCAAATGCATTAAGGCTGAAGAAGGCATTTTTCCCCGCAGGCCAGTTAGCCGACCCCTTAGCAGTGAGCTGCCATAGGTTATTCTGCTTATTAAATCCTCTTTTGGTAAACGTGATTTCTGCCCCATAGCCTTTTGTGGGATAGGGAATATAATCCAGGTCAAAATAGGTCATGGTATAGGTCAGCTCCGGAAACCGTATCTTATTGCCTGTGGCGGCAAAATAACCGGGGTTTAGCTTCAGTATGGTATCGGCCACCCACTCTTCGGCATAGCCTGCGCGGAAGCTATGCCTGGTGCGTATAGCATGCCGGTATATAAGCTCTGCGGAAGCCGATTTGAATTTTCGCAGCAGGCTGTCCTGCCGGAAGAAAGCCTGCTTATCATTGAAGGTTTGATAGTTTACCTCTTTATTGTTACCCATACCGAGCGATACGGTATACCCCCATTTCATGTCTTTATCAAAGTAAGGGCGGTGATAGTTGAGCAGAAACTGCTGCGTATAGCCGGTAATCAGCCAGAGCTGCATTTTGTCATTGCGCCCGGTGATATTATTGTAGAGCAGCTTCATGCCGTAATTCACTCTTTTAAAGCTGGCCTTCTGCTCCACCAGCCATTGGTTCAGGTTCCTGTCCACCGGCTTAAAATAGGGGAGCGGGAAAATATACCACCGCTCTTTTACCTGTATGAGCACATCCACATCATATCCCTCAAAGCTTTTCAGGGCCACTATCACTTCGTGAAAGAGCGTGGTGTTCATCAGTTGTTGCCGGGCCAGCTCAAATTTTTCCACCAGGTCAGGCAGGCGCAGCGAGTCGCCGGGCCGAAAGAAAAGCTCACGGAGTATGACGGATGGCTTTGTTTTCTTATTCCCTTCAATAACGATATTGCGCACCATAAAACGGGCTTCCCGTGGTGGCGGTGGCGGCTCTGCCAGTGCTGTATCAGCAGGTGCATCAGGCACGCCTTTTACATCAGTGGAAATGACCTGGGCGGCTGCGCAATGGCAGCAAAACAACGCGGCCAGCAACCTGAAAAAATATTGTATTTCCCTCCGCATTTCCGGTATGTACATTCGTTTAAAATTAACCGGTTTTTCCTCTCCCGCATCAAAAAGGGGAAAAAACATCAAATCTTTAAATAATTCATCAGGTTATCATAGTTGCTGCGCAGCTCATTGGCATACAACTCTTCGCCGGCATAAAATTTTATGGTATACTCATACCGCTGAAAAGTGGCGATGATATCAGATACTTCCGGCTTATTGATGCGTATCGTGACCTGCATCATGCCGGTAGCCGGATCGTTGGAGGTATTCAGTTGTGTGATTTGTGCATCGTTGGTCTCTACCAGCTTGCTGATCTCGTTAAAAGAATACTGGTTGCTTTCCATTTCCAGTACAATCAATGCGCCGGGCTCATTCAGGTTCATAAAGCCCGAAGCATATTTCAGCAGCTCCCCGTATGGCAATGCGCCGATGAGGTTATTTTCCCTATCCGTTACAGGTACCACACTCAGCCTGTTTTCTGCAGCCAGTTGCACTGCTTTTAATAAATGCTCATCTGATCTGACGGAAAGCGGGGAAAATATATGCTGCAATAAACCCAGCTCTTCATTTTCATCTTCCGGCGCCAGGTCATCTTCACTCACCATACCAAGGTATTTGCCGCCATCCGTAACCGGCAGGTGCGCCACCTGGCTGTCGCTCATCAGTTGCAGTGCTTTGTACACAGTATCCTGTGTATGCAGGGAAGGAAGGGTTTGTACTTGTATGTCTCCAGATAACATGGGGCTGCTTGTTGCTTTTTACCCTATGACCAGTCGGCCTAATTTACTGTTGCAGGCTCATTGAGTTTTTTCAAAAATTTATGAAGGATGGCATTAAATTCATCCGGCACTTCCATCATAGGGGCATGCCCGCATTTGTCTATAAAATGCAGCTCACTGTTTGGAATCAGCTTATTAAACTCCCGTGCTACAAAAGGAGGGGTAATGGTGTCATTATTTCCCCATACCAGCAGTGTGGGCTGCTTAATCTGGCTCAGTTCCTCGCCCAGGTTATTGCGGATGGCACTTTTGGCCAGTGCAATAATCTTGATCACTTTCAGCCGGTTATTGGTGATGGCAAACACTTCATCCACCAGCTCCTTGGTGGCCATGGCAGGATCGTAAAAAGTCAGCTCTGTTTTTTTACGGATATACTCATAGTCGCCCCTTTTGGGGTAAGAATCACCCATGCCATTTTCAAAAAGCCCCGAGCTGCCTGTCAGGATGATTGACTTGATACACTCCGGCTTGTTTTTCAGCACATACACCAGGCCCACATGGCCTCCCAGTGAGTTACCCAGCAGGTGCACCTGCTGATAACCCCTGCTCTCGATAAACTTATTGACAAATTTGGCCAGGCCACCTACCGAAGTATGCAGTAAATCCATTTCCAGCAGCGGCAGCATAGGCACCACTACTTTATTGTATTGCTTAAAATACTCTATCAGATCCTTAAAATTGCTCAGGGCGCCAAACAGACCATGCAGGAGAACCAGTGGCTCTCCCTCGCCTTCTTCTATGAACCTGAACTTATTATCCTGTTTTATCTCGTAGCTCATGGGCGGCCTGTTCGTTAATTTTTGCTAAAATAATCGTTTTGCTGCACATAATCACCTGTTTGCGGGCAAGTTCCGTACAAATATAAAAGTCCCGTTTTTTTTGCAAAATTAATTTGCTGTAACGCACTGTCAGGCAAAGATCAGGCGTATAAAAGCCGTAAATAAAACCGGCGAAGCGGCCGCAGGAATAATATCATCAGCAATACTATGACAGTTATCAATGAATACGTCCATCCGCCGGGATAAAAAACTCCCGCAGCCACGAGTATAATCAGCACCCGGCTGTATTCCAGGTAAAATATCCACCTGCGCTGATCCAGTATGGCCCCGCTGTTGATAATGCTGATAAGTATAAAGGCTGAAAGTAAAAAAAGCTGCAGCACGGTAAAGTAATGCTCAAAAAGTATGGTCAGGAATAATAGAAAAAGGGAGAAAATCGTCTGCCCGGTCACATACTGCCTTATGGCAATAGTCGGCTCAGAAAGCCTTCCGGGATGGCGGCGCAGTAATTTTCTTTCTAACACAGAGCGGTAACGCGGATCCAGCGCATCCGGCCGGCCAAACAGCACCTTCCATTTTGCCCGCAAACCCTTCGCATGACGCAGATTCATGTAAATCTCCAGTGGAAAATGGAAATGCTGCCATAAAAAGCTATGGCTGTCCAGCGATTTGGTAAGGCCGTACACAATCTTCACCTCTTTTTTCTCCTCTGTGAATGTGCCAAACAGCTTGTCCCAGATAATAAGCACATCGCCGTAGTTCTTATCCAGGTACTCCGGGTTAGACGCATGGTGTATACCATGATGAGTGGGCGTCACCAGTATTTTTTCAAATATGCCCCATTTGCCCAGTGCCTGTGTATGAATAAAAAAAGGATAAATGCCGTGCAGCAGCAGCAATACAGAAATCATAACCGGCGGAAAGCCGATCAGCGGAAGCACGGCCCAAAACAGGCAGCGGACTGCCGCCTGGAATACGGTAATGCGTGCGGAAACCGTATAATTAAAATCTTCGCTCTGGTGATGCACTACATGCACTGCCCAAAATGCATTTACCTCATGCGCCTTACGGTGATACCAGTACCATACAAAATCAGTGACGAGGAACAGCAGTATCCATGTCCACACATTTGCTTTAATGTCAAAAATGGCAAAGTGCTCGTGTATAAAAGAAAAGAAGAAAAAGAAGATACCGGTAGTGAAAATATCCAGCAGCCGCTCGGCAATGCCCACGTTGATATTAGCTACCGACTCAGCATACTGGAAAAGGTTTTTCCCTTTTTTCCTGCTGTAATAATACTCCAGCAGCATAAAGAAAAGGAAGAAAGGTACTGCCAGAGCCAGGTAATTTAATTGCATAGCCAGGTTTTAATTAGTCTATAAAAATAGTAGACTAATATAAAAGTAGAAAACCATTCCTATACGGCCAAACTTTTTTAAGACTGATGCGGGGGAATGTGCCCGGCTATGCCGTCAAAGAAACTCTCCAGCTCCGCAAACATGTCTTTAAACACAGGGATAATAGCCCCGAACCCATTGATAGCCCGCGGGCCCCATGGCTGTACCAGGTGATAAGTGACAGAGCTCTCTGTAGTGGCCGGCTGAACAAGCCGCACCTGCTCTGCATAAAAAAGCACCACACTGAAAACGATGATATAGATAGCTGCGTAAAACACCACACCGCCCAGCCGGTTGACCCAGCCCAGCATTATGGCTTCTGTGCTGCGCTGCAGCATATTGGCACCCAGCCTCACCAGCAATACCACGATGATAAATATAACAGCAAAGGAAATGACCGGCAGCCACTGGTCAGATACTTTGATGGCTGAGCCAATATAGCCTGCCACTACTGCAGACAGCTTCATAGCAGCAGCCAGCCCAATGATAATAGCTATAAAAGAAAACAGTCCCACTATCAGCCCGCGCTGATACCCTTTGATAGCTGCCAGCACCAGTAAAATAACGAGGATGATGTCGAGAAGCATATTGCGCAGATTATACAGGTGAATGACCGGCTATGCCCTCACTGCCCTGCCTGCTCCCGGTTCGTATATAGCCAGGCAAAAAATGGTGAACACAGGAAAAACAATAAAACCCCGTTGTTATTGCATCAGCAGGCAGGGTTAGCTTTCTTTTAAGCCTTGCTTAACAATTCCTTTACTGCCGCAGAAATGGCTTTTCCATCGGCCCAGCCGGCCAATTGCTTAGTAGCCACTCCCATTACTTTTCCCATATCAGCCGGCGAAGAGGCTCCGGTATCGGTAATTATTTTTGTCAATACCTCCTTCAACTCGTCGGCGGAAAGCTGTGCAGGCAAAAACTTTTCGATGATGGCCAGCTCTTCTTCTTCCTTTTGTGCCAGGTCGGGGCGGTTTTGCTGGCGGAAGATATCAAGCGAATCCCTGCGCTGCTTGGCCAGCTTGTTCAGCAGCTTCATTTCATCATCATCAGTCAGCTCGCTTTTTGCGCCTTCTGCTGTTTTTGCCAGCAGTATAGCCGCTTTGATGGCCCGCAGGCTGCGAAGCGCCACCTCATCTTTTGCCAGCATGGCTACTTTCAATTCTGTCATTATTTTTTGCTCCAGTGACATAGATTATGTTTTTAACAAGCTTCAAGAATCAAATAAGTTCTGAATCAAAATTTAAAAATCAAACGGCGTAATCGTGAGTCGTGAATCGTCAAACTGCCCAACCTCGCCCACTTTGTCACACTGAGCAAAGCGAAGTAGCCCTGAAGGTACAGCCAAAAACCTGTTGCCAATGGTTACATAACCAGTCTCCGGGATGCCTCCTGCGTCGGCATGACAAAAGGCTGAATGCAGGAAGCACACTACGATCAACGGCCATCGCTCAACGCCGGCACGCCATTCGTAAATCTTAAATCGAAAT
>DAOLFO010000020.1:0-19876 GCA_035326305.1 Chitinophagaceae bacterium | reverse complement strand
TTCTTCTACAGAGGGAGAAGGCAGGTGGGCACCGGTGGCGAGATAGTGTTTTATTTCATTAAATATCCAGGGATAGCCGATGGCAGCACGGCCAATCATGATGCCATCTATGCCATAGCGGTTTTTGTATTCCAGGGCCTTTTCGGGGCTGTCAATATCGCCGTTGCCAAAAATGGGAATGTGTATGCGTGGATTGTTTTTTACTTTTCCGATCAGTGTCCAGTCTGCCTCACCTTTATACATCTGTGTGCGGGTGCGGCCATGAATGGCTAAGGCTTTAATGCCCGCATCCTGCAGGCGCTCGGCCACTTCTTCTATGTTTTTGCTGTTGTCGTCCCAGCCCAGCCTTGTTTTTACAGTGACCGGCAGTGAGGTGGATTTTACCACGGCGCTTGTCAGCCGTACCATCAGGTCAATATCCTTTAATACGCCGGCTCCTGCGCCCCTGAGCGCCACTTTTTTTACAGGACAGCCGAAGTTGATATCAAGCAGGTCAGGGTTGGTGACATCTACGATTTTTGCAGCCAGCGACAGGCTTTCTTCATCGCCGCCAAATATTTGTATGCCTATGGGCCGCTCGTAGTCAAAGATGTCCAGCTTTCTGCGGCTTTTGATAGCATCGCGGATCAGGCCCTCGGACGAAATGAACTCGGTGTACATCAGGTCAGCCCCGTTGTCTTTGCATACGGCACGAAAAGGCGGGTCGCTCACATCTTCCATGGGCGCCAGCAGCAGCGGAAAACCAGGTAAAGAGATATTGCCAATGGAAGTCATGCAGAAAAGAAATTGATAATGAGTTTGCTACAACGCTTTGATTACAACCGGGTTTTATCCGCCGGGCGTAAACATTTTACTGTACTTCGTGTGATACAGCCTATTTTCGTGGCTGCAAATTTACACACTTATTGCGGAAATCTATGTACGACCAGGATTCGAAGGGCATATCTTACACAGCAGGATTTTTTATGCTGATTGCTTTTGCTATTGCAGGCCTGCTGCTTGCCACCCTTATTGCAGCGCCGGTATGGCAATCCATGACAGGAAAGGAATTGACAGAGATGACAGCTTATGCTAAAGATCCTGCCTATGGCCGTGTGTTCCAGGTTATTCATGTTATCAACCAGGTGGTGGGTTATTTTCTTTCCGCCTGCCTGGTGGCTTTTCTGCTGCACCGCAGGCCGGCTTACCTGCTTGGCTTTCATGGCAGCATCAGGGCCCGGCAGGCGGGGCTGGTGATCCTTATTACAGCGATTGCATTGCTGGTGGGCACTGCGCTGTCTTACATCAATCACCAGGTGCCCATACCTGCCGACTGGAAGCTGCGCTTTGATAAAATGGAAACAGACTATAACCAGCAGGCGCAGGCGATACTCAACCTGAAAAATACAGGCGACTATATCATAGCATTGCTGGTGATGGCGGTGGTACCGGCTATTTGTGAGGAAACATTATTCCGGGGCGGGCTGCAAAATTTTCTTACCCGCTCTGCCCGCAACTATTGGGTGGGAGTAGTGGTAGTGAGCTTATTGTTTAGCGTGGCGCATTTTTCATTTTATGGCTTCCTGTTCCGGTTTTTCCTGGGCATGGTGCTGGGGCTTATCTACCAGTATACGGGGCGCCTGTGGCTGGCCATACTGGCACATTTCCTGAATAATGCGCTGGCCGTGACAGTATATTATATGTACCTGCGCCAGGGAAAATCAGTGGATGAAGCCATGAACATGACGGCGGAAAGCTGGTGGACTATCCTGTTTTTGCCGATATTAATTATTTTATTTATGCTGCTGAGAAGGGCATCGGTAAAGCCGGCATGACCTTCCTTTTTACCTGTTATTTTAAAACTATGGCATTTCACTGGCCTACATTTCGCACCCGGGCGCTTACCGCCATTGTTTTTGCAGCAGTAATGCTGACCGGATTGCTGTGGAATGAATGGAGTTTTCTTGCCCTGTTTTCCATTATCCATTTCGGCTGCTGGTGGGAATACCTGCGGCTGCTGGAAAAAATTCACCGGGCGGAATATCATATCAATTTGAAAGCAGGACTGATGTTATTGGGATATGGTGTGATGGTTTATGTCCCTGTTGCATCAGCCGTATTATCAGGAGGTGAGCCTGCTATTGACCTGGGCAGGGCAGGGGCGGGCAGCGTCAACCTGCATTTTATATTGCTGGCTGCAGGCACTCTGCTGACGATGGTGGGGGTGATGCAGCAAAAGAAAATATCTTTCCGGATATTTATCAGCGCCGTACTCGGCCTCTTATATATTTCGCTGAGCTGGGGCCTGATGCTTGGCTTGTATGAAAGGATTGACGTTTATGGGCAAAATACGATGTATGCCATTGGTGCCGGGATGATGCCCGTCCTTATCATTGCCTCTATCTGGATCAATGATACCATGGCCTATATCGTGGGATCGTTCATTGGTAAAACTCCTTTGTCAAAAGTATCACCCAAAAAAACCTGGGAAGGAACCATCGGCGGTATTATCCTTTGTATTGCTGTGGTGGGGTTTGTGCTGCCGGTATGGTTGTTTCCGGGCGCAGGGGGCCTGCTGATGGGGTTTGTGGCTATCGTTGCCGCCGTATCCGCTATTGCCGGCACTTTTGGCGACCTGCTCGAATCAAAGCTGAAGCGTATGGCGGGAGTGAAAGACAGCGGCCATATCATGCCCGGGCATGGCGGCTTTCTCGACAGGTTTGATTCGCTGCTGCTGGCTACTCCCGCTGTATGCCTGTTGCTGCTGCTTGTGCTTCGTGTGCTGGCAGGCTGATTTCTTCTTTATTCCGCCAGGAACCGGACGTTCTCATTTTACTATCTTTGCGGCTCAATCAAGTAACAAAAATGACCATCCACAGAGAAGGATATACAACCATCGCACTGGCGGCTATGTTTTTTGTAATTGCCAACCTGTTGTCTTTCTATTTTTTAAGCTTTGACAGCCCGGCTATCAGTACCATTATCTTCATTGCCACGCTGGGACTTTTTATTTTCATCGTTTCTTTTTTCCGCATTCCCAGGCGGGAGATGACTACCGGCGACCACCTGGTTATTGCCCCGGCTGACGGTAAAGTAGTAGCGATAGAAGAGGTGCAGGCCGACGAATATTTTACTGATCGCCGTATACAGGTATCCATCTTTATGAGCCCGCTGAATGTGCATGTAAACCGTAACCCTGTAAGCGGGGAAGTGGTGTACAGCCAGTACCACAAGGGTAAATACCTGGTGGCATGGCATCCCAAATCATCTACCGAAAATGAGCGCCATACAGTAGTGTACCGAAAAAATGGGAAAGAAGTACTGACCAAGCAGATTGCCGGTGCGCTGGCTAAACGTATTGTAAACTATCTCAAGCCCGGCCAGCAGGTAAAGCAAAACGAAGAAATGGGCTTTATCAAATTTGGCTCCAGGGTGGATATACTGCTGCCGGTGGACGCAAAGATCAACGTAAAGATTGGCGATAAGCCCAAAGGCGGGGTAACGGTGGTGGCAGAATGGTAAGTGTATTTTTAATTACTAATTTTCTAATTATTAATTTTTTAATTAAGAATTAGTAATTAATAATAGTGCCTCACCCTTTAAAATATCCCTGCTAAATCTTTCAGAGAGGTAACAGTGTAAGTGGCTCCTGCATCTATTGGCTGGCCGGTATGGTTTACGTACACTTGGTCAATCCCTGCGTTTTTAGCGCCTTGTATATCCACATCAATGGTATCGCCGATCATGATGCTCCTTTGTGGCAGGGCATTGGTTTTCTGAAAGGCAAAATCAAAAATCTCTTTGTTCGGCTTCAGGCTGTTGGATCCTTCGGAGGTAATTACTTCTTTAAAAAAAGGTGTCAGGCCGGAATGTTTTAATTTGCTGTGCTGCACTTTTTCAAACCCGTTGGTGATCAGGTGCAGCTCATAGTTTTTATCCCGCAGGTATTCCAGTGTCTCAATGGTATGCGGAAAAAGCGCTGTACGGGTGGGCAGCAGCTCCAGGAACTGTACGCTCATTTTTTTTGCCAGGTCATCATCAGCAATTTTAAAATCCAGCAGCGACAGCCACATCCTTTTTACCCGCAGCTCATCCTGTTTGACAAAGCCTTTCCGGTACCGCTCCCACAGCTTGTCATTGTGCACGAGGTAGTTTTTATAAAAAAGCTCAAAATCATGCACGCCTCTTGCCTTAAGCTCCAGGTCTTCATATAAGGTAGTCAGCGTAATGCGGGCATTAGCTTCAAAGTCCCACAGGGTATGATCCAGGTCAAAAAAGAGATGCGTGTACTTCATAGCTGCAAGGTAGGCAATCGGGGGTAATGGCCGGGAGGTTTAACGTTTACCCTGAGCCTTTGCCCGTTGGGCAAAATGTTCGTACTTCGCAGTTTGATATTTGCAGTATTAAATTATGGTAATAGCTATCACAGGTGCATCAAGGGGAATCGGGAAGGCAGTGGCAGCGTGTTTTGCCGAAGACAGGCAGGGGCATACTTTTTTGCTCTGCTCACGCAATGATACGCTGCTGCAGGAGTTTGCCATCCAGTTGCAGGCACGCTTTCCGCGTACAAAAGTAATGGCCCGCGCAGCGGATCTTTCTGTAAAAAAAGAAGTGGAGGAATGGGTGGCATGGGCTGCCGGGCAAACAGGACAGATAGACCTGCTGGTGAATAATGCCGGTACTTTTATTCCCGGCACCGTAGCAGAAGAGGAAGACGGGGCGCTGGAAACAATGATGGCGACCAATTTATATTCAGCTTACCACCTTACACGCGGGCTGCTGCCATTGATGCTGCCGCAAAAATCAGGACATATCTTTAATATCTGCTCAGTGGCCTCCCTGCATGCCTATCCTGACGGGGGTGCTTACAGCATCAGCAAGTTTGCTTTATATGGCTTCAGTAAAAACCTGCGGGAAGAGCTGAAGCCGCAGGGGATCAAAGTAACGGCAGTGATACCTGGGGCGGTGCTAACAGATTCGTGGGCAGGTTTTGACAACAGTGATGGCCGCATTATGGAAGTAAATGATATAGCCCGGCTGATCTATGCTGCTGCCCACCTTTCGCCACAGGCCTGTGTGGAAGATATAGTGATCCGGCCTCAACTGGGGGATTTGTAACAGGAAGAGCCTAAGATGATTCTTTATTCAGGCTTTATTTTCACTATCTTGTTACCTTCTGTAATGATAACAAGTTCGCTATTTTTCTGCTTCTTAAATTCCAGCAACTTTTCGTAAGCTTTATCAAGCCCGGAAATGATCTTATCAAATAGCTCCTTTTGTTTTTCCGCTGTTATCATAACCTTTCTTTATTTCCTGGAACTTAAAGGTATTAAAAATTTCAGGTTCCTGGTTAATTGTTTTTTGAGCAACTAATATGTGCCTGCCCTCTGAATTGTCAAAAATAAGAGCACCATCAACTATTGGAAGATATATGTCGAAGAGATTTTTAATTCCCCTGTAATAGCGTCGCTCAATTACGTCAGGATCAATATTATGACCTCCTTCAATTACCCGGGTTTTTACTCGTTCCCTGGCTAACTCAACACTTTGTAACCAAAAGAAGAGTAGTGTTATAGTATAACCATTTTTCTTTGCTTCAGCAATTTTGTTCCGGTAGCTTTTAGTGGACAAAGTTGTTTCAAAAGCGAAGCTTTCATTTTCGCCTAAAAGCTGATTTATACGGGTTAGCATTATTCTGCCCGCCTCTACTGCTACTTTTTCCGGTTGAAAAGGAGAGAGACCTTTGGCAATTTCATCTGCATTGACAAATTCTTTACACTGAATAATCTCGGGTAAAATAGTAAAAGAAGCCGTGGTCTTGCCAGCTCCGTTGCACCCTGCAATAATGTACAAATTTTTTTCAGGCATATTTACAAATTTACAGCATATAAACTCCTATTTTCATAGCCTGTATTGTACAATGTGGAACTTTGCTATAGTCATGAAACGGATGAGTCTGCTACCTTTTTTCTTCTTTTGCCTGACTCTTGCCCGTGCGCAAACGGGCCTGCGCACACTGGTCACCAGCGGGCCCGTAGTGGCCGGGGAGTCATTCCAGGTGCAGTATGTGCTGTCAGGAGCAGAAAAGGAGGATGAGGTGCTGCCGCCTGATTTCAGGAATTTTCGCCGCATCAGCGGGCCTGATGTGTATACAGCGGCAGGCTATGGCGCCAACGGCCCGCTTACTATGAAAAATACCGTGTATACGCTGGCCGCTATCCGGCCCGGTATATATACGCTGCCGGCCGCCACCGCCCGGATAGATGGCAGGCTGGTAAAGGGAGAAGAAGTCACCATCACGGTTATCAGCAAAGAAGAAGCTATTGCCCGCAAAATACTGCCCCCGGACTTACCGGTAAATACAGAATATTACCTGCGCCCGGGAGAAGACGCGGCGCAGAAGATCAGGAACAATCTTTTTATCCGCGTGAGCGTAGATAAAAGAAGCTGCTACGTGGGCCAGCCGGTTACGGCTACTTTCAAATTATATTCACGCCTTGAGTCAAGATCGGATATTGTCAAAAACCCCGGCTTTTATGGCTTTACCGTGCAGGATATGATAGGGCTGAAAGATAAGCTCAGCAGCGCTGAAATAGTAAATGGTAAACGTTTTGATGTGCATACCGTGCGCAAAGTACAGTTGTACCCGCTGCAGGCCGGCACTTTTACTATTGACCCGATGGAAGTGACCAACCGGGTGGAGTTTTCAGCAAAAGCTATTGGCAGGGATCCTGACCAGGAAATAACAGAAGGTGTGTATACCCGTGAAGATCCGGTGGCATACGGGCAGCAGGTATTTGAAAGCACGATGCAAACAGAAGCAGTAACGGTGAAGGTAAATGCGCTGCCGCTGAAAAACCAGCCTGCTGCTTTTAACGGGGCCATTGGCAGCTTCTCCATTGCAGCAGAGGTGGATGAAAAAAGGCCGGGCGTGAATAAGGAAGGTATGCTGGAAGTGATAGTGAGTGGTAAAGGAAATTTTACACAACTGGCGGCGCCGGCAGTACAATGGCCGGACGGTATCGAAGGCTTTGAACCGGAAATAAAAGATACATTCGATATCAGTGTCTCTCCCCTGAAGGGTGAGCGGAGGTTTATATACCGCTTTGTTGCTTCCCGCGCCGGTGAGTATACCATTCCGGCAGTAACCTTCCCGTATTTTGATCCCGACAGCAACCGGTACATCAGCCGCTCCACCAAAGAAATACGGCTTAACATTACAGCAGCAGGCAGCCCGGCTGAAAATACACAGCCCGGTTCGGCACCTGCTTTGATTAAAAAAGGAAAGAGCAAATGGCTGCTGGCCTGTGCAGCGCTGCTGGTGCTGCTGGCCGGCGGCTTGTTTTATTTTATACAAAAAAGAAGAAGCAGGCAGGGGGCAAAAGGCTCACTGCCGGGTAAAGAAGCGCTGCCGGCCCCTGATGAATTGCTGGCCGGTGTGAGAGAAAAACTGACGGGTACAGATAAAGATTTTTATACGGCGCTGCGTGCAGGTATATGGCAATACATTGGTACCCGCCTGCATCTTTCGGGCAGCCGTATGAGCAAGGCGGCGCTGGTGACGGCTTTAGCAAACAAAGGAATAAAGACAGCGCAGCAGGATGAGCTATCAATGCTGCTGCAGCAATGTGAAACAGGTATATTTACCGGGGCCATTACCGGGCAGGTAAAAGAGGAGATGCTGGAGAAGGCCCGCCAGTTGCTGAATGATTTGGAGCAGCAGTTGGGGTAATTTTATTCCGTGTACTTGTAGCCTACACCACGTACAGAGTGAAAGTATTTGGGGTTCCGGCTATCTTCTTCAAAGTATTTGCGAAAGTTCAGGATGAAATTATCTATGGTGCGGGTGGTGGGGTATACATTATAGCCCCATACCGACTGCAGTATTTTTTCCCGTGGCACCACTTCATTTTTATTTTCGATAAGCAGCTTCAGCAGCATCGTTTCCTTTTTGCTGAGCTGTATCTTTCCGTTAGTGTGCGTCACGGCTTCCTGGGCCTTAAAGTCAATGATGTTATTGCCAAAAGTATAGCTGTTACCTACAGTAGAGCGGTCCTGCAGTTTTTTGTTCTTGTTGATCAGCTTGTGTACACGCAGCAGCAATTCTTCCAGGTTAAATGGTTTGGTCAGGTAGTCATCAGCTCCTTTCTTCAGGCCCAGCACCCGGTCGGCGCTGCTGTTTTTAGCGCTTAGTATCAGTATAGGCACTTCATTATTGCTGATGCGGATAGTTTCAATTACACTAATGCCATCCATTTCCGGCAGCATGATATCAAGGATAAGCAGGTCAAAATACTCTGACTTTACGGCGGCCAGGGCGGCTGCCCCGTCGAATGCAGAGGTCACGTCATAACCTTCCAGTTCCAGGTTCAGCTTCAGCGCTTCGTGCAGGTTCTCCTCATCTTCTGCCAGCAGGATATTTATCTTGTTCTTTTCGCTCATGGCGCATCACTTGGTGTGAAAATCAACGGCAAAAATACTTCCGTGCGGGATATTGTTTGTCACCGAAATGTCCGCATTATGGTCGCGGGCTATCTTGCTGCAAAGATACAGCCCCAGGCCCGTACCCTGTGTTTTGCGGGTGGCTTCATTGCCTATGCGGTAAAACTTATTGAAGATTTTCTTTTTCTCCTCATCCGGCACGCCCTGCCCGCCATCGCTTACGGTCAGCCTTACCTGCAGCGGCAGCTTATGCAGCATTATTTTTACCGGCTGATTGCGGGGGGAATATTTTAAGGCGTTTTCCAGCAGGTTGCTGATGAGCAACTGTAGCAGCAGCGGGTCGCCTTTCACATCAGTATCGGGAGTGATGTCTTCTTCAAAATGCCTGTCGGGAAAGCGCTGCCGGAAATCCTGTATGGCATCTTTGAGCAGGGCAGAGAGGTCCAGTTCTTCTTTAGCAAACTGGTAGCCGCCACCTTCCAGTTGCGAAGCCACCAGTATGTTATTGGTAAGTACATTGAGCCGCGTGGTTTCTTCCAGTGTATTGCGCAGCAGCTTTTTTTGCTTTTCCGGGTCCAGGGTGTACTTCAGCATGGTCTCCAGGTTGAGGCGTGCTACAGATACCGGAGTTTTCAGCTCATGTGTGACGGCCATCATAAAATTTTGCTGCTGCCGCTGTACGCGGAACTGGCGGCGTACCGAGCGGAATACGATGACCGCTGTGATGATAATAAGCGCCAGGAAAAACAATCCTTCGCTGATGTGCATGGTGGTGATACGCTTGCGGGCTTTTTGTATCCGCTGGTATTCCTGCATATACAGCGGTTGTGATACGGCGCTGTCCACCGTTGCATTCAGTTGCTTTACCTGGAAGTCGGCCAGGGAATGGTTTTGACGCTCCAGCGAAATGAACCACCATACCAGCGCTGCCACGATGTAGGTAAGCATCAGCCAGTAGATGACTGTGGCCCTTCTGATTTGTTTGCGGCCTGTATCAGCCATAGTGCATTACTCCTTTTTTTCTATGCGCAGGCCGGCATTCAGCACATGCAGCAGCGGGTTTTCCCGCATGATGTGCTCAATGGAAAAATGGTAATCGCCGGCTTTGAAATGCTGCTCAGCCAGCAGGCTGCGGTGTTCATATATATCATCCATGCCGGTTGCCAGCCAGCCTTTTTCGTTGGTGGCAAGCAGTATGTCCCGCTGTATCTTTTGTGCCGTATCCTGCCCCGGGCCTTTTACATACAGGTTGATGTAAATGTTATTGAAGCTGTACTTTTCAGTATGCCGCAGCACCAGGTATACTTTATAAGGGGCTGTGGTATCCGTAATGGTGAAGTCGAATGATGGCCGGAAGGTTTTTTCCCATTTGTGGCCAGGGATGGTTACCGATTTTTCATACAGGTCCACTGTGGTGCAGGAAAACAAAACGGCACACAGCAGGCATATAGCGGTAAGGCGGGTGCAGGCTTTTTTCAATGAAAACGGGTTTTTGCAAAAATAAACAGGAAATGATAACGGGCTGCCGGCTTCTTTATCAAAGTACATTCAGCACCTGCTCCTTGGCTTTTTCCAGTTCATCTTTCATCAGCACCACATTTTTCTGGATACCTGAATCGTAAGCTTTGGAACCGGTGGTATTAATCTCCCGGCCTATCTCCTGTAATATGAACGATAATTTTTTTCCTTTTGAATCATCAGCCTCATCCAGCAGGGAGAGGAAGTAGTCGCAGTGGTTTTTGAGGCGTACCTGCTCTTCGCTGATATCTATTTTTTCAATATAATAAATAAGCTCCTGCTCCAGCCGGTTGCCGTCATAATTTTCTTTGCCGACATTTTCTTCCAGCAGACGGGTGATGCCCTCTCTTATTTTTTGCTTGCGCAATGGCTCCTGGCGTATCACTTCCTCCTGTTGTTTCTGAATATTGGTAATGCGCAGCCGCAGGTCATCTTCCAGTACGGCCCCTTCGTTTGCCCGGTGCTGGTTCAGGTTGCTGATAGCCTGGCGAATGATTTGCTGCAGGGCTTCCCATTCACTGTCGCTGAGTGTTTCGGTGCTGGGCGTTATCACTTCCGGCAGCTTTACCAGCGTGCTGAGTATGGAAGAGGTATCCAGCCCCAGTGATGCCGACAGGTCGGCGAGCGGCTGGTAATAGGCTTTGGCGAGGTCTGTGTTGATAGTAACCGGCTTGGCGCTGCCTGTTTCCTTGAGGCTGATGACACAGTCTACACTGCCGCGCAGCAACCCTTCGGAAAGCATGCGCCTGATGTCAAATTCAAATGGCCGCAGCAGCGCCGGCATCTTCAGTTGCAGGTCAAATTGTTTTCCGTTTAGTGATTTGATGTCTATCAGGAACGTTTTGTCTCCGGCCCTGTCTTCTGCTCTTCCAAAGCCGGTCATAGATTTCAGCATGTGGTATCAGGTTGTTTTAATGAAGGTAAAGGTATTTTAATTTATGCGGTATTGACAGAAAGCGGCTTGTTATTACTGATGAAGGAAGTCATTTTGTATAAATAAAAATCCCCCCGAAGTACCGGAGGGATCATTATATGGATGGGTTAGTAAGTACAGGGAAACGAATTTCCCAACACAATATTAAATATTATTTTTTCTAACCAAAAAATATTTCCCAACTTTTTTATTAACATTTTAAAACGGCCTGTGGATAATAGCGACGTTTAATGTCGTCTTTTCAGCCTGATTTGCAAAAGAGAAAATCATTGCTTTAGTTTTTTTTATGAAGCATGAAAAAAACAATCAAAAATTTTCATTCAACAGAACCGTTGGTGGGCAAGGCTTTCAGCGTATTGCATTTTTATGATGCAATGTTGTTTTATACAACAGTGTTTATTGAAAGTAATACAAAGCATACCTGTTTGCCGATAAAAAATGCATAAAAGAAACGTGCCCGGAAGCCTGAAAATGTTTTCAGAAAAAATACCCGTATCTGCCGGTATACAGCCTTTACCTTTGCCAAAAACAATGACCTATGCGGTTTGACCAACCTGTTCCGCTTACAACAATTGCGGCGCTCACCGGCGCAGAGCTGGTGGGCAATACTACTGCGGCTGCCACGGGCATCAACGAAATTCATAAGGTGGAAGAAGGAGATCTGGTATTTGTAGATCACCCGAAATACTATGATGCCTGTATCCATTCGGCTGCCAGCTTTATCATCATTAATAAAAAAACAGATTTTCCCGAAGGGAAAGCGTTGCTGATCACGGCCGATCCTTTTGAGGCTTACCAGCGCATCATACAAACCTACCGGCCTTTTCAGCCTTCGGCAAAATCCATCAGCGATACAGCGGAGATAGGTGAAGGTACGGTGGTAATGCCCCATGCCTTTATTGGCAATCATGTGCGGATTGGGAAAAGCTGCATCATTTATCCCAATGTGACCATACTGGATCATTGTGTGATAGGCGACAATGTGGTGATACAGGCCGGCACTGTTATCGGCAGTGATGCATTTTACTACAATAAAAAAACAAACCGGCCGGTACACTACAAACGTATGCTGAGCGGCGGCCGCGTAGTGATAGAAGATGATGTGGAGATTGGCGCCGGCTGCACCATAGACCGCGGTGTGACGCATGATACCCGCATAGGCGCCGGTACCAAAATAGATAACCTGGTGCATATCGGCCATGATACCGTAGTAGGCAGCAACTGTCTTTTTGCTGCGCAGGTGGGTATAGCAGGAGCCACCACTATTGAAGACAACGTGATACTCTGGGGACAGGTGGGAGTAAGTAAAACCCTTACTATTGGTAAAGATGCTGTAGTGCTGGCGCAGAGCGGTGTACCTTCTTCCCTGGCCGGAGGCAAAACTTATTTTGGCTATCCTGCAGAAGATGCGGCCACTAAGAAGCGGGAGTTTGTATGGATCAAACGCATCCCGCAGCTATGGGAAAGGGTGATGGGGAAGGGGTGAGATTTAAAAGTTTAAAAGTTCAAAGTTTAAAGTTCAGGCTTGCTGCCTGCCTCCATGCTCATTCCTGCTCAGGGAACATAATCATACGGCAATTGGTCAGCCAGGTTTTTCCAGCTCCAGTATCCCTGGTTGATCCAGTTTTTCTGATCGAAGTAATAACCGTTTTCCTGGATGATGATAGCATCCATCATATCAATATAAGATATCTGGATGGGCACATCAGGCGGCAGGCCGTATTGCTTCAGATATTCAGGACTGGGTTTTTTTCGGGGATAAATGATGCTCACCTTAGCAGGAAACCACAGCTCAATATTGCCGGTGCTGTCTGCTTCGCCATAATACCTGCTGTCGTACACATTGGCAATCCGGAAAAAGCGGGTGCTGTCCTGCGGGTTAAGGATATCTATCTGCCAGCCATCCTGCACCACTGTACTGTCGTAGTAGCTCCGCATAAAATGCAGCTTTGATCCGTAATAGGCTTCCCGGCGATTGGCCGCCCATACCTGCTGCATGCGTTCATCCCCTTCCAGCGGTGTGAAGAGGCAAAACCCGCGGTAGGTATTAATGTCGGTATTGTAATGATAAATAAAAGAGTCCAGCTCATAGCGCAACTGATAGCCCAGTGCCCTGTTTTCGATCAGCAGGGGCTCTGTGGCCAGCACCCGCAGCTTATTAGACCTTCGCAGGAAATAAAATTTCAGGGCTTCAGGATTGAGCAGGGTGACAGCTTCGGCAAAAGGAGTGGTACCGATAAAATGGCCGGTAAAAAAGCTGCCATACTTTTCCCAACCGTCCGGCACTTCGTTGCTGGAAGTGATAACCACTTCACCAAGGCTTTTCTCTTCGGGTATCATTTCAATATCTCCCAGTTGTGCATCGGTATGGCTGATGCGGATATACCGGGTCTGGTAGCCGGTATAGCTGACAATAAGTTCATAGCCGCCCGACTTCAGTGAAAGTGAAAACCCGCCTTCTTTATTGGTAGTGGTGCCGATAGTTGTGTTTTGACCATAAACAGAAGCGCCATGCAGCGGCTCACGGGTGGCCGAATCCACAATGCGGCCGGAAACAGTAAACTGTGCAGCGGCCGCAAGGCTGAATATAAGGGCGGCAAAAATGAGGTACAGCTTTTTCATAGATAAAACCAGATGTTTAAAAATTCAACTCCCCTTTTTTATCTCTAACGTATTTCTGCGAAGAAAAGTACGGGATGCTGATGGCTGTTTTAACAGGTAAAACCATGCCGGTATCACTGCTGCTGTATGGCCTGGTATTGCCGGCAGGCTTTCTCAATCGCTTTTTCCAGCGGGGTAAAAGAAAAGCCGGGCAGGGCTGCCAGTATTTTTTTATTATCAAATGAAGTCCTGCTGTGTGCCACACGGGCGCTCTCACGGGTGAGCAATGGCCTGTGCCCTGTAAAAAATGATTTGATGGCTTCCAGCCGGAATGCTATGGCGAGCAGGGCATTGGTGGTTTGCTTACCGGCTCTTCTGGTGCCAAAGGCATCTGCTATTGTGTGCAGCAGTTGCTTAAAGGGCCAGTTGTCCCCGTTTACAATAAACCGTTCTGCTGTTATATCACTTTCCATCAGCCTTACGGTGGCATCCGCCACATCTTCTACCGCTACAAACCCGTTGATGCCGGGGCTGTACCATTTAAAGCCATTATATACATTTTTGAAAATAGCGCAACTGCTGCTGTGCCAGTCGCCGTAGCCGAGTATGGTGGATGGGTTCAGTATCACGGCATCCAGTCCTTCGCCTATACTGCGCCATACTTCCAGCTCCCCGCGGTATTTACTGCGGGCATAGTGCGTATTGGCTTTGGTGTCTTCCCATTTTTTGGTTTCATCCACCAGGCTGCCCTGCAGGGTGCGGCCCAGTGCTGCCACGGAGCTGATATGCACCAGCCGGCGTATATTTTTTTCCAGCGCCATATTCACCACATTGGCCGTACCGTCCACATTGGCCTGGTACATTTTCTTCCGGTCCTTTTTTACAAAAGATACTATGGCTGCGGAATGGATAACGGTATCTATGCCATCCATAGCTTCTTCCAGCGATACTACATCGAGTATATCACCGGTCACCCATTCTGTTTTTTCCCATATTTCAGCAGGGATAAAAGCAGGCAGCTCAGACTGCGGCCGCCGGATGGCCCGCACCGCATAGCCTTTCTGTATCAAAGCCTGTATGATATAGGCGCCGAGAAAGCCGGTTCCGCCTGTTACTAAAATTTTGCCTGCCAATGACTGCCGGATTGGTAAGCTGCGAAGATAGAGAGAAAGGGGAATCAGTGGTGAGTAATGAGCGGGTGCGGGATGGGGAATATTTGTGAGAGGTATGATGTAAGATGTACGGCTCAATGATTGACGATTGCCGATTGATGTCTGATTTAGGGATTTCTGATTTGACAATTTACTAATGGCTATTAGCTATTAGCCCTTAGCTGCAAGATGTACGGCGCAGCGACTGCTGGCTGCTGACCGTTGACCGTTGGCCGATGGCCGTAATTCGATTGCCACTTTCAGCCGCTTGTCATGCCGGCGCAGGAGGCATCCCGGAGACTGATGATGCAGAGCAGGTGCGGCAGTTCTTTGATTGTGTTCTTTGAGACGCTTCGCTTTGCTCAGCGAGACAAAGCGGGAAGAAACCGCCAGGATGTACGGCGCACCAATTGACGATTGACAATTCACGATTGCCGCTTTCAGCCACTTGTCATGCCAGCGCAGGAGGCACCCCGGAGACTGACGATGCAGAGCAGGTGCAGCAGTTCTTTGATTGTGTTCTCTGAGACGCTTCGCTTTGCTCAGCGAGACAAAGCGGGAAGAAACCGGCCAGGGTGTATGATGTGTGATGTACGATGTACGGCGCAGCGATTAACGACTCACGATTGACGATTGCCGGTTTACCACCACATCTTTTACATTTGAGCCTGCTGCCATTAAATAAACTTATTCTCCTTTGCTGTTTTTATGGCATCAGCACGGGAATGTACATCCAGCTTCTGGTAAATATTCTTTACATGTGTTTTTACGGTTTCCGGATCCACATTCAGTTCTTCTGCAATGCGGCCCCGGCTTTTACCTTCGGCAATGAGCTTCAGCACTTCTGTTTCCCGGCGTGATAAAGGAGAGCTGGCTGTGTTTTTGCGGAATGATTGTATCACCAGCCGGGCCACATTTGCACTCATGGCCCCGCCGGACTCCACTACATCCCTTACAGCCGTCACGATTTTTTCCGGGGAAATATTTTTAGTGAGGTACCCGGCGGCTCCATTGGCCAATGCTTTAAAGATGGCCTCTTCATGCTCATATACCGTAAGCATGATGATGTGGGCAGCAGGGACTTTATTTTTCAGCAGGGGCAGTCCGTCAATACCCGATATACCTTTCAGACCCGCATCCAGTAAAATAACATCCGGTGCATCGTCAGCCAGGGTTTCCAGCGCTTCTTCACAGGAAGCATAAGTATTTACTACATCAATGCCCTCTTTGCCATGCAGCAGGTAATGATAGCTGTTGCGTATCGTTACATCATCCTCTACCAGCACCACCCGGATTTCTGTATCCATATTTTAAATTTTCGCGGTTTATTTTTTCAGATCCTGCAGGTTCAGCCGGAATACTATCCGTATGCCCGATGGCTGCCCGCTGTTAATGTCGAGCAGCGCTCCTATCCGCAAAGCCCTTGCCCGCATATTACGAATGCCATTTCCCTCCCGCTCCTGCTTTTCTGCCAATCCCGAACCATTATCTGCATACTCAATACTCAGCCTGTTATGCTGCAAATCAACCACTATCCCCGCTTCAGATGCGCCGGCATGCTTCAGCGTATTATTCATTGCTTCCTTAAAAATGAGCATCATGTTCCTGCTGTAGTCTGCTGGCAGGCGGACAATGCTGAATGATGGATGGATGCCTTCCATAGAAAATTTTACAGCCGTATGCTGAAAAATTTCATTGCCGAAATACTCCAGCCGCTCCAGCACTTCATACAAATTGTCGCTTGCCGGGCTTAATGACCAGATAATGTCCCTTGCATCGCCATAAAGGCGCTCCGCATTCCTTCTTATTTCCCCGGCAATCTCCACTCCTTCCTTTTCTGCAGCAGGCAGCTTGCTGTGGAGCATATCGGCCAGCAGGCGGATACGGGTAAGCGTATTACCCATTTCATCATGAAAATCTTCGGCCGTTCGCTGCCTTATTTTATCCTGCTCTTCCCGGCGTATCTGCTGCAAAGCTGATTTTTTCCTTGCTTTTAATTTGTTTCGCCACCATTGAATGGCAATGCCTGCCAGTAATAAAAACAGTATGCCGCCTGTACGGAATATTGTTGTTTGATAAAATGGTGGTTTTATGCTGAAGCCGTACTCCAGCGGGCTGCACCACAGCGTTTGCCCCGCCCTTGCCCTTATGAGCAGCTTATATTTTCCCGGGGAAAGAGAAGAAAAGTTAATGCTGCTGGTAGTAAATGGTGCAGACCATGAGGTATCCGCACCCTGCAGCAGGTATTGATACTCCACATCTCCCTGCGCCCGCAGGCTGATGGCATGAAAATCGAAAGACAGGTTGTGTTCATTATACCGGAATACATGGTGGCCGTTTTTATCTTCTTTTTCACCTGGCAATGTTTTTCCAAACAGCTTTACAGACTGAAGCAGCACTTCTTTTATTTCAGATGTTGGTGATGCATGCTGCTCATTGTATACAAACAGACCATCGGTAGTGCCGTAATAAATCAGCCCGTTCTCTCCTTCAATCAGTGCATTTTTATTCCCTTCCATGCCATACATACCATCTGCCCGGCCAAATTTATCCAGAGCCAGTACGGTGTAGCCTCCTGACATCCGCAACCGGTTAAGCCCATACCCGGTGCCTATCCAGATATTGCCCCGGCTATCTTCCAGCATGCTGTATACAATGTTTGAAGACAGGCCGTCGGTCATGGAAATACGCCGGAGAATAGTATCTTTTTCCCGGTTCCAGATAAGGATGCCGTGACTGTTTGTCTGCAGCCAGTAATTGTTTTGCTTATCTCTTAAAATACCTGTGATGGTATACTGCGCAATCTCTTTCAGTGTTGAAGCAGTACGCACACTATCCCGCTGATCCGCCAGGAAAAGCCCGCCGTCTGCAGCTATAAGCACCTCATCGCCTGCCTGCGAAAAACCCCATGCCACTCCTGTTTTTATTATTTCCTTATACCGCCATCCTTCCAGCCTTCCGAACCCTTTTGAGGTAGCTACCCACACCTTTTTATGCGCATCACTAAAAAGCTCTCCCACGGCCACTTTATTTTCCAGCAGCTCATTATTGATGCAGGGGCGAAATGCCCGGCCATCATAATAATACAATCCTCCATTGTATGTCCCCGCCCAGTAGCGACCCTGCGCATCCACCGCACCCGACATCATGTGCTGCGCATTGAAGGATGGCAGAGGATATTTTTTAATGCCCCCTGCTGCCAGTGCCGCCACACCACCGCCGTAAGTGCCCAGCCATATTTTATCAGCCTGCTTTACCACTGACATGATTACCGGGTTGGGCAGCCCGTTTTTTTCATTGTATAAAACAAAAGGGCTGCTGCTATACCGGAAAATGCCCTGCCCGTCGGTAGCAATCCATATATTATTTTCCCGGTCGCGGAAAAAAGATTCGGTGCGGGTATCTGACAGCCCGTTTGCCGAAGAGAAACGGATTATCTTTTTCTCCGGCGTTATCATCATAGCTCCTGCGGAGCGGCCCAGCCAAAGATTTTCTGCTGCATCGCTGCTTATGCTGGTAATGCTCAAATCTTCCCAGCCCTGTGCATTTAAAAAAGTATCCGGCCTGATGCTGTCTTTTTCTACATGATAAAACCCGGAATTGGTAAGCAGTAAGGTATCCTGCCCGTAAAAATGTATTTTTCTGATCAGCCATGGCTTTTGATCTTTTTTCAGCACAGGGTAGTCAATATAGCGCCAGCCATTTTTTCCTTTAATAAAAAGGCCTTTCCCCAATGCAGCACACCACAGCTCCCCGGAAGGGGATAAGGCAATAAAAGTAATATACGCAGCTGTTTTGCCAGGCAATAGCTCTTCCACTGCTTTTCCGGTGCTGCATTCATACAGCTTTCCTTTTGCCCGGGCATACACCCGTCCACTGCTGGTTGCCAGCACGGTGGCTATTATATTCTGTTGCGGATCATTACTTACATTTATTTGGCGAAAGCCATTCTTATCATACACAGCTATTCCCTTATCTGTGCCGGCCCATAACCTGCCATCGGGAGCTGCGCAAAGCGAAAAAACAATATTACTGGCCAGGCCGCCAGCTTCTGCAAAAGAAATAAACCGCTTCCCATCATACCGGGAAAGGCCGCCCTGTGTGCCTATCCACAGGTAGCCATCCCTGTCCTGCGTGATGGCCAGTGCCTGCGACTGTACAAGGCCGTCATTTACGGTATAATTAAAAAAATTGTACCGCTGGGCTGATAAGGGCGAAGGAAAGCCCATGCCGGCCAGTAGCACAATAAGGATAAGCAAAGCATGAAGCACAGAAGGGCGCATAAGCATCTGTTTCCACCACGGGGAAAGGTAAAATTATTTGCTTCACCACTTTTACCATTTATAAAATACTGCCACCGGGAAGAATCGCTGCTTCCTTTGCTCATTCCTTATCTTTGCCGCCGTATGGAACAATTGCTGAATAAAATAGCGGCCTGCAGGCAGGAAATCAATGATTTTGCAGCCGGTGGCGATAACCCGGCGGAGGCTTTCCGCATACAATTCCTGGGTACAAAAGGTGCGGTAAAGGCCATTATGGGTGAAATGAAGAACGTGGCGCCGGAACAGAAAAAAGAAGCCGGCCTGCTGCTGAATGAGCTAAAGCAATTTGCAGAAGCAAAGCTGGAAGAGATGAAAGCGCAATATGCCGGTGCAAGGAGCGCAGCCACTGCTATTGATATGACTTTGCCGGGCGACCCTACCCCGCTGGGCAGCCGCCATCCCGTCACACTGATGCGCAACCAAATCGTATCCATCTTTCAGCGGCTGGGCTTTGCCGTGGCAGAAGGCCCGGAGATAGAAGACGACTGGCACAATTTCGGAGCACTCAATCTGCCTGAACATCACCCGGCCCGCGATATGCAGGATACTTTTTACATTCAGCAAAATCCCGACTGGGTGCTGCGCACGCATACCAGCAGTGTGCAGATACGGGAAATGGAAAAAGGCAAACTGCCCATCCGCATGCTGATGCCCGGGCGTGTGTACAGAAATGAAACGGTAAGTGCCCGCAGCCATTGCTTCTTTCACCAGGTGGAAGGACTATATATTGATGAGAATGTTTCTTTCGCCGACCTGAAGCAAACGCTTTATTTCTTTGTAAAAGAAATGTATGGCAAAGATGTGAAAGTGCGGTTCCGCCCTTCTTATTTTCCTTTTACTGAGCCCAGCGCCGAAATGGATGTGACCTGCTTTATCTGCGGCGGCATGGGCTGTAATATCTGCATAAAAACCGGCTGGGTGGAGATACT
>DAOLFO010000326.1:0-3721 GCA_035326305.1 Chitinophagaceae bacterium | reverse complement strand
CGTAATGCTGAATGAAAACGGATCGTAACCGCCTTCATGTATCCCTGCATACTGTCCATTCACATATACCTCACAGCGCCAGTCCACCGCTCCAAAGTGGAGCAGGATATCCTGGCTTTTCCGGATAGCAGCATTTATTTCTATTTCTTTTTTATACCACAACGCTTTTTCTTTTCCTGCCTGCTTTCCTACCCCGGAAAGCGCTGACTCAAGCGGGAAGGGCACTAAAATTTTCCCGTCCCATGCAGCGGGAAAATTTTTCTGATCAGCCGGTGACAAATGATAATCCCACAGCCCGTTCAGGTTTTGCCAGTTACCCCTCACCAATTGCGGACGCGGGTACTCCGGCAGCGGCGCAGCAGGGTTTACCTTTTCTGCCCAGGGTGTCATTATTTTACCCTGTACAGGTTGCCAGCCTTGCGCAACAGCGTGGCTAAACGCAGCGGCGCCATATAAAAAAAAGAGAGAAGCGAACAGGTTTTTCCAGTTATTCATAGCTGCTATGGTTTGAGCAAGAAAGATAAAGCATTATTTATTGCAAATCTGCTTCAGGCATTCGTTTTATAAAGCCGTCACCACACTGTCATCATCCAATTTTAACATCAGCAATACAGGTAGTACGGCGTTTGATTGCCCTACCTTTGCGGTTCCCGATTTTTCTGATGCAGACCGGGCATATACACAGATACATTAACTACCACTACTGATGAGACGAATACCTGCAACCTTGCTGGCAACCATCCTGACCCTGACCTCATTTGCACAGGAAAAATTTACGATCAGCGGGATTGTCCGTTCCAAAGCAAAAGGGGAAACCCTTATCGGCGTTACCATACGCACCAGTGCAGGCGCTGCCACCAGCAATGAGTATGGCTTTTTCTCCCTTACCCTGCCAGCCGGGGAGTATGAGCTGGAGTGCAGCGCCGTCAGCTTTACTACTTATACCACCCGCATCAGCCTGGCTGCAGATACCCGGCTGAATATTTTACTGGAAGATGCCGTTAAAAGCCTGGAGACAGTGGTGGTCACCTCCCGCACTAACAGCCGCAGCATCAGCAACCCGCAAATGGGTGTGGAAAAACTATCCACACAGGAAATAAAAAACATCCCGGTGCTGCTGGGAGAGCGGGATATTTTAAAAACAATACAACTGCTGCCCGGCATTAAATCAGCAGGCGAAGGCAACAGCGGCTTTTATGTGCGTGGCGGCGCCGGCGATCAAAACCTCATCCTGCTGGATGAAGCGCCGGTATACAATGCTTCTCACCTGCTGGGGTTCTTTTCCACTTTCAATTCTGATGCCATCAAAGATATGACGGTATATAAGGGTGGCATGCCTGCGCAATACGGCGGCCGGCTTTCTTCGGTGCTGGATATAAAAATGAATGACGGCAATAACCAGGACTACAATGTAAGCGGTGGCGTGGGCCTAATCTCCGCCAAGCTGAATGTGGAAGGGCCCCTGCAAAAAGACAGGTCTTCTTTTCTTATCACAGGCAGGCGCACCTATGCAGATCTGTTTTTAAAACTGTCCAAAGATTCCGCCATCAGCAATAACACACTTTATTTCTACGACCTGAATGCCAAGCTAAACTACCAACTGGGAGAAAAAGACCGGCTGTTCCTGTCGGGTTATTTTGGAAAAGATGTACTGGGCGTAGGTGAAACATTTGGCATAGACTGGGGAAATGGTACCGGCACACTGCGCTGGAACCATATCTACAGCAACAAGCTGTTTTCTAACACTTCCCTTATTTTCAGCAACTATAAATACAAAATATCCATCCGCAGCGGCGGAGATGATTTTGATATTATTTCCAATATACAGGATTGGAACCTGAAGCATGAGTTTCAATGGTATGCCAATACCCGCCACAACCTGCGTTTTGGCATAAACACTATTTATCATACCATACGGCCCAGCGAAGTAAAGGCGCTGCGCAGCACCAGTGTAAACGATGCCGCTTTGCAAAAAAGGTATTCCTGGGAAAATGCGGCTTATATCACCGATACGTGGAAAGTATCTGATAAGGTAAATATCACCTATGGCATCCGTGCCACGGCTTTCAGCATACTAGGCGAAGGTGATTATTTTGCCATAGATAATGAAGGGAATGTAACAGACACATTCAGCTATAAACGGGGAGAATTTGTAAAAACATATTTTAATGCAGAGCCCCGCATAGCTGCCAGCTATGTCTTTAATCCGCATAGCTCGGTAAAGGCCTCCTATGTACGCAATGTGCAAAACCTGCACCTGGTATCCAACTCCACCTCTTCCAATCCTACTGACAAATGGCTGGCCAGTACCAACATTATAAAGCCGGAAATTTCGGACCAGGTATCCATAGGCTATTACCGCAATCTTGGCGGGCAGCAGTATGAGCTAAGCGTGGAAACGTATTACAAAAGCATGCAAAACCAGATAGACTACCGTGACGGCGCAGATATTTTTTTAAACAACGATGCCATCGAAGCCCAACTGCTTTTTGGTAAAGGAAGGGCTTATGGTATGGAGTGGCTGCTTAAGAAAAGGACAGGGAAGTTTACCGGGTGGATCAGCTATACATTATCAAAAACAGAAAGAAAAATAAACGGCATTAATAATGACCGCTGGTACAATGCAAGGCAGGACCGCACCCACGATGTGGCAATCGTTGGTGCTTACCAGGTCAGCAGCAAATGGACCCTGTCGGCCAACTGGGTATACTATACCGGTGATGCTGTTACCTTTCCCGCCGGGAAATACCGGGTGGATAACCAGACAGTCTTTTATTATACAGACAGAAACGCTTACCGCCTGCCCGATTATCACCGCCTTGACCTGGGGGCCACCTGGCAGTTGAAGAAAAAGAAAAGATGGTCATCAGAGCTTACCTTCAGTCTTTATAATGCCTATGGAAGGGAAAATGCCTATACCATCAACTTCAGGGACAACAAGGATGATCCCTCCCGCACGGAAGCAGTACGCTATGCACTGTTTAAATTCATTCCTTCCATTTCCTACAATTTTAAATTCTGATCCCTATGAAAATGAAAAAAGTCATATTAATGTGCTGCAAATACCTGATAGTGCTGCCTGTGGCATTCGCTCTTGCCACCTTAAGCTCCTGCGAAAAAGTAATAGACCTGGATCTGAACGGAGCTGAAAAAAAATATGTAATCGAAGCGCAGGTAACAGATGAGCCGGGAAAGGCGACTGTGCTTATCAGCCAGACCAAAGATTTTGATGAAGACAATAATTTTTCAGGCATTACCGGGGCTACCGTTACTGTAACAGAAGAAGGCGGGCCTTCTGTTACGTTTAGCGAAACATCACCTGGCGTATACCGCCATGCTGCGCTGGCTGCAGCAGCAGGAAAAAACTACCACCTTTCTGTTTTGGTAAATGGCGAAACTTTTACCGCCTCCTGCCGTATGCCGGAAAGAGTAAACCTGGACACGGTATATACCACCGATGAGTTTATTTTTACCGCTACCCGGAAAGTAACCAATGCGGATTACCAGGATCCGCCGGGCCGCGGCAACTATTACCGCTTTGTGCAGTATATAAATAATATCCGCGTCAGGCAAATCATCGTCCAGAGTGATGAGTACACCGATGGCAGGTATGTAAACAACAAGCTTTTTTATTTTGCAGAAGAAGACAGCAATGAACCGGAAGAAATAAAGAGCGGCGATACCGTGAAAGTGGAGATGCTGTGCATTGATCCCGCTATTT
>DAOLFO010000019.1:0-20041 GCA_035326305.1 Chitinophagaceae bacterium | reverse complement strand
TGCCGGCCATCATCTCCAAAGAAAAAAAAGGCGTGGCCGCCAACATGAATCTGCTGACCACCATGCTGCTGGGCGGCTTCTGGCACGGGGCCAACTGGAACTTCATCATCTGGGGAGCGCTGCATGGCATAGCGCTGGCCGTGCATAAAGTATGGATGCTGCTTACGGGCAAGACTTTTGGAAAAATAAATAATAAATGGTGGTACAAAACACTGGCCGTCCTGCTCACCTTTCACTTCGTCTGTTTTTGCTGGATATTTTTTAAGTCGGCGGACTTTGACCCTGCCACCAATGATTTTGAGAAAGCTTTGAACATGATTCACCAGATACGCTACGACTTCAGCCTGTCAGTATGGGATGCTTTTGCTGCCAACTACTGGCCGGTGCTGGTGATGATGGCAGTGGCTTACCTGCTGCATGCCATACCGGACAACTATGCGGATAAAGTGATTGGCCGGGTTACTAAAATTCCGCTGCTGGTATACCTGCTCATCTTCTTTGGATTTGTAATCCTGTATGGTTACTTCAAATCAGCAGAGCCGGTGATGCCTATCTACCTGCAGTTTTGATAAAGTTTAGGAAGTTCAAAAGGTTTCAGAAGTTCTGCCGGAACCGCTTAAACATTTGAACCTTTGAAACTTTTTGAACTTCTTACACCTCCATCTAACTTTTTGCCTGCTAATTGAACCCGGAGTGATACTTTTGTGCTTCACCAGATAAAACAGGCACATGCAGCTTACCGCCAAACTTATACAGCTACAACCCCTGCAAACCGGCACCAGTAAAAACGGGCAGTGGAAAAAGCAGGACATCATTGTGGAGACCGAAGGGCAGTACCCGAAAAAAGTTTGTATCTCTATCTGGGGCGATAAAATCAATGAATCGGTGCTGAAGCCAGGCACCCTGCTGAAGATAGATTTTGACGTGGAAAGCCGCGAATACAATGGCCGCTGGTATACCGATGTAAAAGCCTGGAAGGTAGAGCCGGCTTCGGACGGGCCTGTGGATGCTTCGCCGGACGATGATTTTCATGATACCAGCCACACCAGCAGCGACGAAGAAAGCGACCTTCCTTTTTAAAATACAAAGCCGGCAGTTTTACACTACCGGCTTATGCATAACCAATAAAATAGGATCTGCCCCGGGTCAGATCGGTTATATTTTCAAAAGGGCCGGAACACAAAGGGTTTTACAGGATAATAAATAAGGCTGCGGCTTACCGGTTCTTCATCAAAATGGTCTTTAATGTTTTATCGGATGCAGAAATGCTATCCAGCCAGGTGACCTGGAGTACGCTATCATTCAGCGTGGTGATATTCCATAATTTTTCTCCCCTTTGGCCGCTCAGCAGCAGCTTTTGCTGATCCAGGCTAATGAGCCAGATGCCCGCATCATATTTTAAAATACCGGAGTCGCAGGTGCTTTGATTGTCCAGTATGGCAAACTCACCATTGGCAGAAAGCCGGATAACGTCATCAGCATGGCAGCCTTTCAGGATGCTGCTGTCGGCTGAAGGATCAGCCTGGCTTTTTTGGGATACCTCAACCAGCTTCCATTGACGGGAATAAAGCTGCTGCTCCCGTTGCGACGGGCCCTGCTCCATATTTTTCATACAGGCGGTTGCCAACAAAGCCACTATGATAAATGCTGCAATTCTTTTCATACCGGTTATCTCTTAAAACCTGCAGGCCGGACACAAACTCCGGGCACCTTCCAGGTGTGAAGTATGACAACAGTTTTTGTAAAAACGATGGAAACCGGTGCTAAAATAATTTTTAAAGCCAGAAACGGCAAAACCGGCACTGTATGAATAGGAGGCGGGAAAGAATACGCTGTAAGTTTTTTACACAAAAAAAGGAGGCCACACCCTCCTTTTGAAATGAAACTAAGTATTTACAACCTCCAGTATTTTAAAGGTTTTTTTGCCAGAAGGCACCTGCCAGTCTACCTGCTGGCCTTTGCTAAAGCCAATCAATGCCGTACCTACCGGGGCCAGTAAGGAAATTTTTCCCTCCCGCACATTAGCGTGTTCGGGTATCACCAGCGTCAGCTCTCTTACTTTTCCGCCGGGCATTTCCATAATGCGCACCAGTGAATTAAGCCGGATGGTATCCGCCGGAAAATCTTCTTTTTCCACGATATCCGCTTTCTGCAGTTCTTTTTCAAAATGAATGGCGTTTTCCTGGTCATACCGGTTGCGCCCCTGTCCGCTTCTTAAATAGCGCATCATCAGTTCGTAGTCGTCTTTTCTTAAAATAAGTGATTGTGTCTTTATCATTTTTTTCAGTTTAAGGTTATTATCTCTGCCCGCCCTGTGGGTGGGGTTGTGTCAGTATTTGCCGGGTATACTGCTGCCTCATTGCCTGCTTTGCCCCGGCGCCACGGTTTTCTGTGCAGGTAGCGTACCAGCAGGTAAAAATGGCCAGCCAGCGGGTATTTGCGGTACAGCCGGTGGCGGCTCTGCATGTCCCGGAGGACAATAAGCAGCAGCAGAAAAAAAGTAATGGCGGCGGGTATTGCAGCCCGCCCGTGGTGAAGTGTGATTATCACCAGCATTTTGATATTAACCAGTACCAGGAGCAATAACAATCCCCGGCTGAAAGCAACAGGTTTCTGTGTTGGCTTCATCACTATACTATTTTTTATTTCGTAGGAAAACTAATCCCTGCGCCGTAGCGCAGCACCGTGCAGCATGCCGGCCGGCATTTTTGGCTGCCTAAAGAATGGCAGCAGCAAATTTTTTGAGCGAAGAAAAATAGTACAGCTCAGGGCAAAAGGGATAAAACTCAGTAAAGGAACAGGTATAGCAATCCCGCATGTCAGGATTGACATAGCAGGAGGAAAGGGAAGAAACGGTATGCATTGATATACCTGACATGAGTATAAAGTTACAACTAATTCAGGAGCGAAAAGTTTGGAAAAATGCAGCGGGCAAGCTTATTTTTTCTGTTCCAGCGCCTGTATATACTTGTCTTTCCAGCGGTCGGCTTCTTTTTTCCAGTAGTCCCGCTGGCGGATGGCATCTTCCAGCGTTTTGGGCTCACCGTATGGCTCTACCGGCTCTTCCAGCATATATTTATGCATGCCGGGCACATCACCGGAAAAATCATAGTTTAGCGCTTTGCCATATTGCTCCAGCAGGTCGTAGGAAAGATTGGGGTCATCTTTATGATTATAAAATGTGCCCCTGCTGATGCCCATACGCCGGGTAAGCCTGGTAATGCTGATAGTGCTTTTTCGCACCACGGACTGCAGCAGCTCACCTCTGTGAATATGTTTGTCTTTCGTTTTCAAGATGATAAAGAAATAAACAGATGTGTCAAAAAAAATGGACAATAAATTAGTAATAATTAACATGAATCTGTTTATTACTGTATAATATTTGTTTATGCTATCGTGCAGCAGGTGTCCTATCTTTATTGTCGTATTTCGCTAACCACCATTTTAACTTATGAAATCACTATGCTTGCTTACTGCAGGGCTGTGCCTGGCCCTGCTTTCCTGCGGAAGGGTAGATGTCCGCGGGTACATCATCAATGAAGAAGGCAAACGGATACAGGGGGCTGTAATATCGGCAAGCAAAGCCGATACAGAAACACAGTCAGATAAAAAGGGTTATTTCCTGCTCACCAATGTGGAAGCCAGTGATACACTGGTGGTATCTGCCCCGGGCTACCAGCCGGTACGCTGCCGTGCCCTGCAAAGAATACCCTGGCTGATAATACTGAAAAAGGAAAATGAGATTTGACGGCGGCATCAGGGCTCTACAAAATGCCAGCATACACCGGCTATGTCAATAACATTTACTTCTTTACCGTAAGGCTGCTGCGTTACCATGCCTATGCGTATGCCAAAACGCTGCGGAAGCTGGTTGTCCAGTGCCTGCCGGCGAAAGGCTGCCACATCATCCACTCCCACACTCAGCATCAGGTTTTCGGCAAAAGCCTGGTTATCGTATTGCTGCAAAATAAAAGCGCAGCCATCTTTTTCAAAACCGGCATAGTCGCCCATGTCCCATGTTTTGGTAAAGCCCAGCGCCTGGAATAATTCTTTAGAGCGCTCCATATCAGGGCCGGAAGGGATAAAGGGTTTGAGGGAAAGGAATTTCATGTTAAACAAATTTGATTAATATCCTCACATATTGTGCTTTAAACAAAATTGATGCGTAAGCAGGTTTCTTTATGCCCGTTGCGGATACTTTGCACACTTTGCGGGTATTATATTTTAACGCAAAGGAAAATACAGAGAAGGCGTAAAGAACCGCAAATGGGTTTTAATAAATTATTAATGCATTGTGCTATTAATTTAATGCGTTACTTTTTTTGAACCATACTCTATAAGGCATATTCAACAGCACAACATGTTATTATCCTATAAAGCTGATGACGGCCTGGTATTTATTTTTAACTGTACATGTTTTATTTGTGTCCGGGCATGGGTGTACATGATATGTATCATACCATCCGGGCTTTGTATCACGGCCGGATAACTGTATTCCCCTTTTGCATGCTCTTCCAGGGTAAAAACATCTTTCCAATTGATACCATCTGCAGACAAAGCTACTTTTAATACAGACCTTCCTTCCCACCATTCTTTGCCGGCCAGCAGCGGGTTATATACCAGCAACTGCCACCCGTTGCTCAGTGTAACGGCATCTGTGCCGGAATTGGGATTAGGCAGGGCGGTAGCAGTAATGGGCCCCCAGCTTTTTCCATAGTCTGCAGACCATGATTGCGCTATCACATTTTGCCGGCTGCGGCATAGCAATTGCATGCGGCCATTATCATAAGTAAGTATGGAAGGCTGTATTACACCAAAGGTATCGCAATCAAGAAGGATTTTTTGCCAGTTACTTCCCCTGCTGTCACTCAGTTCCAGGTGGGCTATCCATTTATCCCCTTCCTCTGTTTCTATGCTGGACGGGTGCAGCAGTTCTCCGCCGGGCAGTTGTACCGGTTTGTTCTTTACTGGTCCGATGAAGCCATCTGGCAGGCGGCGGGCCGAAGACCATGTTTTGCCACCGTCATCCGAAATTTTCATTTCGCCCCACCAGGTACGGGGGTTAGCGCCTGCTTTATAGAAAAGCAGCAAAGAACCATCCCGTGTATAAAAAAGCACCGGGTTCCAGCAGGGGTATCTTTTTCCATCTGCCTGCAGGCCATTTGCTACCTCCACCGGCTTGCTCCAGTTCTTTTTATTTTTTACAGATAACCAGATGCCCACATCATCAGCGCCTTCATGCTTGCCCGCAAACCAGGCGGCTATCAACCTATTGCCTGGCAGTGCAGCAATGGTAGCTGCATGACAATTTTCAAAAGGAGGATTTTTAAAAATATACCCGGAGTCTGCAAGCACTAATGCGGCATCCGGAATAACTTGCTGGCCACTGACTGCTAAGGCAGCAGCCAGCATGGAGCAGCTAAGTATAATTTTCAGAAAAAAAGAGGAAATAGCCCGTCGCATAGCTGTTTGTAAAAATTATTTCCCGAAGGTATTAATGCACAATCAAAGAATTAGTTTTCCGGTTTATTACTTTTGAAAACGAAAAACATTCCCATGCCGCCAAAAAAATCTGACGGAAAAATAAAAACGCTGCGCCCTTCCGGGCAAAAGGAGGATAGCTTCTTTGAGCTGGTGTACGAAGTGGCCCGGCAAATTCCGAAAGGCAGGGTCACTTCATACGGGGCAATTGCGGCCTGCCTGGGTACCAGGCTTTCAGCCCGCATGGTAGGATGGGCGATGAACGGGGCCGGTAAAGTAAAGCCTAAAGTGCCGGCACACCGGGTGGTAAACCGGGCAGGCATGCTGACGGGCAAACACCATTTTGATACGCCGGATGCCATGGAAAAGCTGCTGAAAAAAGAAGGTATCCGGGTAAAGGATGACACTGTTGTTGATTTTGAAAAATATTTCTGGGACCCGGTAAAAGAGCTGGGCTTCTGATTTATCTAACTGTTACTGCTGCGGCTTATCATCTGCAGCGATGAACTGCATAACTTTTTCCATTTTAAAATCGGCCCCTCTCCTGATAGCCGGAATGGTAGGCCCGATATACACTTCCGGCTGCACGCCCCTGCCATCTTTTGGAAGGTCTTTATTAATCACCAGCCGGAATAATGGCAACCGGAAACGCACGCCGGTGCCTGGCAGCGTTACATCCGGTATGAGCCAGGCGGAGTTGCCATAAGCACCGCCGCCGGTTTCCTCTCCGGCTATGATGACGTTCTCCTGTTCTTTTACCGCATTGGCAAAAAGGGTGGTGGCAGAAAACGAATTGCCCCCGGTCACGATATAGACCTTTCCATCAAAATGATTTTTCTTTCTTGGCTTAAACCGGTGCCTTTCAAAATAGCGGAAATGATACAGACCGTCTTTCTTTTTACCTGCAAACAGGGAGATGAACAGGCGGTTGAAAAAATCACTTTCAATATAGCGGCTGTACTTTTTTCTTTTTGCTACTGCATACAGGCTGTCTGCCACCCGGAAAGGCTTATTGGCAATATAGCGGCTGATAAAAGTAGAGTTGGTGACACTGCCGCCGCCATTTCCCCTTACATCAATGATAAGGTGCCGTATCTCATACTTCTTCAGGTTGCGGAAGGAGCGGCGGAAAAACCCTTTCAGTCCGTAGCCCCGGCCAAAAGAGTGCAGATCCATCATCGCTGCTTTACCTGCGGTATCCAGCTTTAGCAGCCGCACGCTGTTTAGCCGGCTCTCCTTTATTTGCTGCGGGGACGGAGCAGGCAATGTCCTGCCCTGCTGGGGAATCCTGCGCCTGCCTGCTGTGTCATTAGCCGGGATATAGGGAAACAGGGTAGTGTCCCTTTCCACATTCAGGCTGTCTGCATACCGGATGGTATATGGCATGGAATAGCCATATACAGAAGAATACAGCGAACCAAAAAAACCACGGTTGCTCAGCACCTGGTATTTATGTGTACGGTTAAAGCCATCCGTGGAGATAAACTGAAACAGGGAGTCGGTAATAGTGTTGATGGGTACCTCATTAATAGCCAGTATACGGGTGCCCCTTGTCAGCACCTTGTCTCTTGTATGCAGGTTGGCCGCCACCACCGCCGTATCATTCCAGAGCTTAAGGCTCAGCGGAAAAATGCGCTGTATACGGGAGCTGTCCTGCATACGGGCATAGTTTTTAGAAGACCGGATAGTGGTATGCCCGCAGTTAATCTGAGCAGCTACATAGGTCAGCACCTGCCGGAACTCCGGCTCTGTCAGTGAGTCTTTCAACTGCTGCTGTCCCCAGTCAAAATAATAATCCATGCTGTCCTTAGAGGTGTACCAGTACAGGCCGGGGTGCGCTTCTTCCAGCGTTTGCCGGAAAATAGCATAGTCCCGCTGCAGCGTGGCCGGGCTGTACTTTTTATACGGGCCAACGCTCAGCCTGCCCGTACTGCAGCTGGCCAGCAACAGGCTAATGGTGATAATGGTGAGTAAACAGCGGGTATACATCTGCACGAAAGATAAGCTGAAAACCCAAAGCGAAATAACCGGCAATGTAAAATATGATTACTTTCCTTTCAGCGGGTTCCAGCCCTGGGCGGTAATGGGGTACCTGCCACCACCTTTGGTGATGATATGGGCGCCCTGCTCCGGCTCAGTTATATACCCGATAACGCTGATTTGCTCATTCAGCACCAGCTTGTCATGTTCAGCTTGCGGAATAGTAAATAAGAGCTCATAATCTTCGCCACCGCTCAGGGCGCAGGCAGTCGGGTCTATTTCAAATTTAAAAGCGGCCCTGCGCATTTCTTCCGATACAGGCAGCTTATCTTCATACAGCACACAACCCATATTGCTCTGATGGCAGATATGCAATATCTCAGAGCTGAGGCCATCGCTCACATCCATCATGGCGGTGGGCAGCATTTCTTTTTCTGCAAAAAAATCAATGATATCTTTTCTTGCTTCCGGCTTCAGCAGCCGTCCTATTACATAGCTTTCATTTTCCAGGTCGGGCTGTACGCCGGGGCTTTCCAGGAAAATCTTTTTCTCCCGCTCTAAAAATAAAAGGCCCACATAGGCAGCACCCAGGTCACCGCTTACGCATACCAAATCTCCTTTCTGTGCCGTGCTTCTTTTTACAAATTTTTCCGGCGTTACTTCACCAATGGCCGTTACCGAAATAACAAACCCTTTTTGGGAAGAAGTGGTATCACCGCCCACCAGGTCTGCGCCATAGCGGCTGCAGGCTGCATATACGCCTTCATAAAATTCATCAATAGCCTCCACGCTAAACCGGTTGCTGATGCCCAGGCTCATCGTTATCTGTGTGGGTATGGCATTCATAGCATAGATATCGCTCAGGTTAGCGATGACGCTCTTGTAGCCAAGATGCTTTAGTGGTGTATACGCCAGGTCAAAATGCACTCCTTCCAGCAGCAAATCGGTAGTAATCACTGTTTGTTTTCCAAAATGGTCTATTACAGCCGCATCATCACCTACCCCCAGTATGGTAGAGGCGTTTTGTATTTCAATATTTCTTGTCAGGTGCTCAATAAGGCCAAATTCGCCAAGGGAGCTAATTTCTGTACGGGACATGCTATGTACGATGTTTAATGTACGATGTACGTTTGAACAGGCTCTGTTATTTCTAAATACCGGAAAGGCTATTTCCTGGCTGATAATATGGATGAGACAATTATTCTCAGCAGCACATCTCCTTCCTGGTAAAGTATATTTATTCTTTCTTTATAATTTTCATTAAGCGCTCCGATAAGCTCCAGGAAAAACAAGCTTTCGTCCAGTTCTTCTTCCACTATTTTAAGCTTATTGATAAAATCTGCTTTGGACTTTGCCCTTCTGGACGCCCTGTAATTTGCTCCTACCGAACTGCTTGCTCTCACCAGTTGCCTTTTATATACACTGTTAGGCAAATTATCAGGAAGCATTAAAGTAAAACGGGCGATTTCCAACGCAAAGCCCCTGGTGCGGTGCTTCATTTCCTCAGCATTCATGAGTAGTGTTTTAAACAGAATTAGCAACGCCAAAATTACAACTATAGCGGTCAGCACCAAGAATAAAAACTGTTACGTACACCGTAAGTCTCACACCGTACATCTAACATCGTACCTGTTTACAGCGTTCTTCTATCATTTATCACTTCCAGCATTTCCTCATGTATCAGCCCGTTGGTGGCCAGCAGGCGGTGCTGGTAAGGGGAGTAGCGGTTGCCCTCATAGTCGGTTACCTTACCACCGGCTTCTTCCACGATTAAAAAACCGGCAGCGCTGTCCCATGCCTGCAGCTTGTGTTCATAAAATCCGTCAAACCGGCCACAGGCTACCCAGCACAGGTCAATAGCAGCAGAGCCCAGCCTGCGTACCGGCACTCCTTTGCGGATAAACCGCTCAAACACTTCCAGCGGGCCATTGGGCATATTGATATAGGTATAGGGAAAACCGGTCACCAGGCAGGCATGGATGGTTTGTGCCTGCGTGCTTACGGAAATTGGTTTGTCATTAAGTGTAGCCCCTTTGCCTTTTTCTGCAAAAAACAATTCGTTCATATGCGGGTTGTATACGGCAGCCAGCACCATTTCTCCCTCATGTTCTATACCGATAGAGACACAGTTGATAGGGATACCCCGTGAAAAATTGATGGTGCCGTCTATCGGGTCAATGATCCATTTGTATGCTGACTCCTGTATAATCTCACCTGTTTCTTCGCTGAGAATAAAATGATCCGGGTAGTTTTTCCGGATGATATCAAATATGGCTTTCTCTGAAGCATGATCGGCCTCGGTTACCGGGTTATTAATGCCTTCCTTGTTCGTGATTTTGAAGTCCGTATTAAAAAAGCGGGTAATCTCTGCGCCACCGGCCTTCACTGCCTCGATAAGTGTGTTCTTAAGCATAGGCAAAGATACAGGGATAAAGAAGGTTTAAAGCGGGTAGTTGATCCGGGAAGGTATATGTAAAACAAATGAAACGGCAAACAAGCGTCCATCAACACTTACTTATCCGGGTTCTGAAGCATCAGATCGGTTGCCGCTATTGCCTGCTGCAGCCGCTCCTCTTCATTGCCACTGATAACCGTCCATGGTACGTGCTGATTTATCAGTAAATCACGGTACATGGCATAGAGCTGCTTCCTCGGTTCGGGATCGGGGTGCTCCCTTAGTTCGTCAGGTGTCCAGGGCAGATCAATATTGCAGAGCAAATACAGGTCGTACTGCCGCTGCACAATCTGCTGTAGTACGTAGCGGTGGTTTTTTCCAAAAACAAATTCACCCCACACTTTCATGACGTACATATCCGTATCAATAAAAAGGGGGAGGGCTTGCTGCGAAGAGGCTGCACGTTGCTCCAGCTCTTTTGTGTATTCATCTTCCAGTGCCAGTTGCCCGCGGGCAATGGCCAGCAAATCATCAAAGGAATAATTTTTCCCGTATGTCAGCAGGTATTCCCTGGCATATTCCGGGCACCAGGCCGTTTTATAATGCGCTGCCAGTTGCGCACAGAGCGTACTTTTACCAGTGCTTTCCGGCCCCGTTATCACTATTTTCTTAATGGGCATAAGGCAATATTACATCAGTAAGCCCATTAGTTTTCAAAACTAAAAGCAGCTTTTGCCTTTTGCAGCTTTTCCCGGCGCTTCCATTCCATCAATCCCATTACCGCCATTATCAGCAGTACAAAGTACAGCACACTGGTCATTACCAGCCCTTTTACAAAATACAAAGGCATGGAAGCAAGGTTGGTGGCCATCCACCAGTACCAGCTTTCTATTTTTTTACGTGTCATCAGCCACATGCCGGTAAAGGCTGTGGCCGATGCAAAAGCATCCGCCCAGGGTATGGCCCCTTCAAAAAAAACTTCTTTCAGGTAGGAAAGGGAAAAATATAGCGCAGCATAAAAAAAGGCAAAGAACAGCAACTGGTTTTGCCACATCCGTTTATCTGAATAGCTTATCTGCAATACCGGCTTATGGCTGCTGCTGTCTTTCTTCAGCCACATATACCAGCCATAGATGCTCATAATGGTATAATAGGTATTGACTGCTGCCTCTCCGGGCAAATGATACTTAAAGCTGAGGTAAATATAGAAGACAGTATTAATAAGCCCTACAGGATATACCCATACGTTTTCTATCCGGCTAAACCATACGCTGCCAATACCCGCCAGCACTGCCACCAGCTCCATCCAGGAAGAGTTGCGGATGCCAGTCAAAAACTGCTGTATAAATTCTTCTATTGTCAATGCTGCTGTTTAACTAATTGCCCGGTCAGGGCTTTTTATATTTTCTCCACCAGCGGAGATAGCGGGGTCCCTTTTTCGTTTCAAACCGGGTGGCAATGGAGACCCACTGCCCATTTCGCGGGCCCCATACCAGGAAATGCAGGTGGGGCATGGCCGCATATCCCGTTTTTCCGCTCAGCGCAATGACCTGACCCTGCTGTACCGTATCGCCCACGTTTACCAGCGCCCCGTCTTTTTGCAGGTGCCAGTAGCCGGCCCTTGACCCGTCTTCGTGTTCAATAATGATAAAATTTCCTTCTGAGCGGTACTTCCGGTTAAGGCCGCCTTTTTCCCCGTCTTCCTTTACCCTTGTCACCACGCCGGAGCGGGCCGCAGAAATTTTTGTGCCTCTTTTCATTTTAAAATCAATAGCGGCCCTTTCCTTATGTGACAGCCGGCTGAAGTAGCCCTGTATCATGCGGTATGATTTGCCGCTTTCATACGGCAGTGTGTATACATAGCTGGTATCATCCGGTATTTTTCCTTTTACCAGCTTTTTCACCACAGCACGCTGGGGATTGGTGCTGGCGGCGCAGCCGGCCAGCACCAGCGCTGCCAATAAAAAAATGATTCCGTTAAAAAGAAAAATACGTGTATGCACAATGAGCGTAAAAATAGCCCATCTGCGTAATAAATAATGTGAAAGAAAAATCAGGGGCTTTTTATTTTGATGCCGGCACTTATTTCTTCACTCCGGCGCCCGTCACCTTTTGTATATCCGGGTCTGTGCGGAGAAAGTTCATTTGCTGCATTATTTTATTGGCACGGCCCGATACATAGGCTGACGGCGGCTTGATGACATAGCGTTTGGGGTTAGGCAAAATAGCCGCTATCAGCGCTGCTTCCCTTGCTGTAAGCTGGCTGGCTTTTTTATTAAAATAAATATTGGCAGCACGCTCTATACCAAAAATGCCCCTGCCCGTTTCTATCACATTCAGGTATACTTCCAGTATCCGCTCTTTGCTCCACAATAATTCTATCATGAATGTAAAATAAGCCTCCAGCCCTTTCCGTACCCAGCTCCGCCCCTGCCACAAAAACACATTTTTGGCCACCTGCTGGCTGATGGTGCTGCCACCTCTTACCCGGCCCGGTTTTTTTTCATTATACTCCATGGCTTTTTTTATGCTCTTCCAGTCAAAGCCGTTGTGGTCGGTAAAAAGCTGGTCTTCCGAAGCGATAACGGCCAGCTTGATATTAGCCGCCATTTCATCCCGGTCTACATAGTCCCTTTTCAGGCCATGCCCGCTTACCCAGCTTGCCAGTTGAGTAATGGTTACCGGCGGATCAATCCATCGCAGCAGTATGATGTATACCAGTTGCGCAATGAAGAGAATGATAAATGTTTTCTTTATCCATCGCCACAGCCGGGGAAAGAAGCCTTTGGTTGTCATAGCTGCCGCAATATTATCAATTATTTTTTGCGTGCCGTTAAAATGCACGTTTGGGAAGATAAAAATCAAGCACCTGCAGGCGGAACTTTTTACCTATGTGGAATTTCTTTCTGCCAAGTGATATTTTACTGCCGATATAATTTATAAGCAGCGGGGCATAGCCGATAGTAAGCCCTGCCGTAAGCGCTTCATTAAACGAAGCCTGCTCGCTAAGGGTGAGCCCTGCGGTGGTAAGAGCCACGCCACCGGTGATGAGCAAAATTGTTTTAGCATCCACCTTCATTCCCTTTTTCCCTTTTGTTTTTATGATTACATCTTTTACATGGCTGCAGGGCACCGGCGTGCCGGCAATGAAAATGGTATCATTGGCCAGCCGGGTGATCATACCATGCACGATCATGTCATTATGGAGCCGCAGGGTAATACGGTCGTACTCCATATAAGTCTTTTTCTTTTTTGCCCCTTTTTTAATAAAAAGATAACCGGTTTGCCCCTGGCAAACAGCAGTAAAAAAAAGCAGGAAGAGCAAACAGGGCAGCCGGTTCATGCGCCAAACTTACAACGGAATAGAACGGAAAATTGTTAAAAAGGAATAATGCTGGTTAATTAATAACCCTTCTGCTCTCACTCCGGCGGGGCTATTTAAAAAACAGCAGCCTGCATATCAGCACCACACCAAAGCCAATCAGGATAATACCATTGATACGGTTCAGGATATGAATATTATGCGGTGTAAGGCGGTTGCGTATTTTTCCCGCCAGGAATACTTTCAGCAGGTCGGTACCAAGCATCCACAGCAGGCATACGGCAAAGGTGATAATACGGTGCTGCACTGAATAGCTGACCACCAGCGAGGAAGCATATATCCAGAAAAGAAAAACAGCCGGGTTCAGGATATTCATGAAAAAGCCGGAAAGTGCAATTTTTGCATAATCGCTTTTTCGGAAAATAAGTACTTGCTGGCCCGCTTCGTTGATCTTTACTTTTTTAAAAAAAAGAAAAAAGATACCCAGGGAAATAAGAAAGATGCAGCCGGCCACGCCTATTTCCAGTTGCAGGTTGCTGATCCTTTTAAAAAACTCGGTGAAAACATTGCTGATCAGCACCAGCGCCACATCGCTGGCAAATACACCCAGCACAAAAGCGATACCGCCCTGGTGACCGCTATTGAGGCTTTGCTTGATGATGGAAAACAAAACCGGGCCTACCGCTATACTCAGCAACAATCCCAGTGTCAATCCTTTGATTAGCGCCTCAATCATACCATGAAAAATACAAACTAAAACGTGAACAAATATCAATAGCCTGCACAATAGCAACTGCTGCTGATAATATTATTTATCCGTATTGTACTATTAAAAAGATAACCGGCAAAACATACGTAAAGAAATCACCGGGGTACCGGCTTACGTTTAACAGCACAATACAGCATCATTCATACATTGTCACAGTCGGCCATCCTGTAAATACCGGTTCCAGTCTTCCAGCATCTTCCCTTTCATTACACGGGGAAACTTATGCTGGCTGCCCAGCTTTCCCTTGGCTGCCATAAAGCCGAGAAACTTATCTTCCGGCAATACTTCCAGGAAAACATCCTTCAGCGCACTATCCCGCTCCGTGGCATAGTCATCGTTCAGCTTTCTCAACTGGTCATCTATAAATTTCCGCAGGCTTTCTGCATCCACCTTATCATCTGTGGCCACATACCATTTGTGCGCAAAAAAGCTTTCATACGGATAGCCCACCACCGTATACTCCGGTATGCTGATATTGAATGCTTCACTGGCCAGTGCAATGGCCCTGTTCATATTCTCCACGCTCAGGTGCTCGCCCACCAGGCTCAGAAAATGCTTGGTGCGCCCGGTGATCACTACTTCATGCCGCTCCATATCCACAAACTTGACGGTATCACCTATCAAATAACGCCATGAGCCGGCATTGGTGCTCATCAGCAGGGCATACTCTTTTCCTTCTTCCACTTCATGTATCATCAGCGCCTTCGGGTTGCTGATGATCTGCCCGTCTGCATCGAAGTTTTTATCATCAAACGGTACAAACTCAAAGAAGATATTATTGTTCAGCACCAGTTGCATGCCTTTTGCATGCTCCCTTGTTTTATAACCAATAAACCCTTCACTGGAAAGATAGTTTTCAATATAAACGATAGGCCGGCCTAATAATTTTTCAAAGCCTTTTTTATAAGGTTCAAAAGCCACTCCCCCGTGCACAAACACACCAAAGTTGGGCCATACTTCATGTATGTTCTTTACTTTATAATGCTCAATGATCATCTCCATGCACATCTGGCACCAGGCCGGCACGCCTACTATGTAACCAATATCCCAGTCACGGGCATGCTCCACTATCTCATTCAGCTTTTCATTCCAGTCTTTCATGGCAGCTATGCGGCCGCCGGGCTTGTAGAAGGTCTGAAACCAGAAAGGTCTTTTTTTAGCCAGTATGCCGCTCAGGTCACCGGCAAACCAGCCGGCTTTTCCTTTTTGCAGGTCAGTAGCGCCACCCAGCATCAGGAAGCCACGGGTGAGTGATTTTTTATTGGCCTCCTCATAACCAAATACGCTGATAAGCTGGCGTACATAATTGATGGAATTGCTGCGCAGCAGGTCTTTGGTCACAGGTATGTACTTGCTGGCCGCTTCCGAGGTGCCGGAGCTCAGCGCATAATATTTTATTTTGCCCGGCCATGCCACATCCGGCACGCCATCGAGTGTTTTCTTCCACCATTCCTCATAGATCTTGTTGTAGTCATGCACTGGTACCAGCTCCTGGAACTTTTTGCCGGGATGCCGGTTCAGCAATATTTCATCAAATCGGTACTGCTGGCCAAACTCTGTAAACCGGGCTTTCTTCAGCAATTTCTTCAGCACTTTTATCTGCTGGCGCCGGGCATCATTAGGAGGGATACGCAGGGCAGATGCAATCGCTTTCGGTATTTTGATATCAATAATCCTGGCCATGCAAAATATTGAAGTAAATCTCTTTAAAGGTACAGAATGTTGTGCGCAAACGGATGCGAATATAACACCTGATACATACAAACAAAATGCTCATTTTGCAGTACCATACATCAGGCGCCGCCCAGTCTCCGGTACTGCCTGATGATAATGCGCAGGTCTGATGAAGGCTCATAGTCGCGGGCATACCAGTAGTCCATCATCTGCAGGCTTTGCAGCGGCAGCTCCCGGGGCTGTGCAGCCGGCAAACCATTGCAGGCAAGCACGCTTTTCCGCAAAGGAGGCAGGCCCGTTGCGGAAGCAGCGTAACCTATCCATGTTTTTTTGCCGGCTATAACAGCAAAGCAGTTGCCAAAAAAAATAATGGGTTTTTTTATAAAGAAAAGAGATAAAGGGAAAAAAAGAAGGCCCCCTATGGCCACGGTCATATCTACCAGTCTTTTTAAGCGCTGCTGATACGGATCGGCCAGCGAAAAAACTTCCTGGCCCGATAGTGACTCACCCGCAGTATGGCTAAAGTCGCTGCCCACTATGCTTCCGCTGCCAGCTGCATGTATTTTAAATGTTTTTCCCGCCTTTTGTACCGATATATAGTCAATGATCTCCCGATAGGATAGCTTACCAGCACAGTATACCACTTCTTCAAAAGGCACCTGCTGCTGCAGCTCCTCCAGTGCATTCCAGGCCCCCACTGCTGTACCATCATCGCCGTTTACCCGCAGCCGGCCGAGCAGGGTCTCCCTGTGCCCGGCTTTCTCCAGCAGCCGAGCCACCTCTTCATATTCTTCGCTGGTGGCAGCTACCACAGTTTGCGCATGTTTTTCCTTTTGCCGCAGGGCAATAATTACATTAAAGTTGATCAGTATGCGCCGTAACAGCGCCATTAATATAAAAGCCAGTACAGCCCCCAGCAGGATAATGGCTCTTGAAAAACGGTATTGCTCCGGCAGCAGTGAGTATCCTGCCAGCAGCAGGATGGTGGCAATCACGGTGGTGCGCAGCAACTGCGCCCGCCGGTACCACCTGTCATACAGCCCGGCATAATACGCCGTAAGCATATAGGTGATGGTGAAAAGCGGAAAGGCTATCCACAGCAGCCTGTTTTCATATTGGGTATCTGTTTTTACATAGCTGTTCCATACTCCTTTCATGATCCAGAAAGAAAGCAGGATAAGCCCCGCATCCATCAGCGGCAGGCCAATCCGGCGTATAAAACCCGCCACTGCTGAAAGTACACCACGGGCAAGTATGCCTGCCTGTATCAGCATATTAAATATGCCCGCCTTGCTGCCACCATAATGCTTATGTACAAAAATGCTCATAGCCTTATAAAAAAGGCGGACATAATTGATATTACCCTTGCGGGTGCTTTCTCCTTTAAAATGAATAATGCTGCTTTCAGCAAAATAATAATTGCGGTAGCCGGCTTCCTGTATACGGTAACTGAGATCAATATCTTCCCCATACATAAAAAAAGCCTCATCGAAGCCGCCGGTTTTTTCCAGCACCTCTTTTTTGATAAGCATATAGGCGCCGGCCAGCACGTCCACATCATGATGGCTGTGATTATCCAGATGGCCAAGATGGTAACGGGCAAATATTTTAGAACGGGGAAACAGCCGCGCCAGCCCGGCCAGCTTGTAAAGCGAGGTGGCAGGAGAAGGAAAAGAGCGCTTGGACTCTTTCAGAAACCGGCCATTCCCATCCACCATGCGGATGCCAAGGGCACCGGCCTCCGGCTTCGCTGATAAAAAGGCAATGGTTTTGACAAAGCTGTCTTCACCAACAAGGGTATCCGGGTTCAAAAACAGTATATAGCGCCCTGAAGCCAGCGCCAGGCCCTTATTGCAGGCTTTGGCAAAACCTTCATTAGCCGTACTGGCAATAAATGTTACTTCCGGAAAAAGAGGCCGCAGGTAAGCCAGGCTCTCGTCTTCAGAGTCGTTATCAACCACAAATATCTCGCTCCGCAGCCCGGCAGCAGCTTTGCGCACGCTGTGCAGGCACTGCTCCAGGAAATACCGGACATTGTAATTGACAATGATTACTGAGAGATCCAACAGCGCTTGTTTTGGTAAACATACAAAGAAAGCTAATCATCGCCGACTGCGCAAAACTCTGGGTGTATGAACTCCCGTTTTTCAACGCAACTCTTTTAAAAAAAGCTGCACATCACTGGACCATTGCTCTTTGTAGCGGAGCAAATAGTTTTCATGTCCGGCATCTTCATAAACTTTTAATTGCTTTGGCCCCTGAAGGTTCCTGAAAATATTATCGGTCTCCTCTCTGCTTACTTTTTCGTCTTTTCCCCCATACAGTAATAATACAGGTGATGTAATATGACAGGCATATACGACCGGCTTGTGGTCAAATGCCCGGAAACCATTAAGGGTGCCGCCCCAAAATACCAGTAATCCCGCCATAGGAAAAGCGGGTACACGCATAGACCGGAATCTTGATTTGACTGTCTGGTACAAAGTGCCAAACGGGCATTCAAGTATCAGGCCCTTAGGCTCCAGCGGATAATCTTTCATCGCCTTCATGATGGCAACGGCCCCCATCGAAGTACCAAAGAAATATATATTCTGTTCTCCGGCAGACGATACATAGTCATAGCAGGTCTTCACCTGTTCTGCCTCCTTATACCCGATGGTGGTCTGATTCCCTTCTGATCCTCCTGAGCCCATAAAATCAGCCAGCAATACATGATAGCCAAGTTTAAGGAAAACGCCTGCTTTGTCAAGCATGGATGATTTATCCCCGCCATATCCATGAAATAAGATAACAGTACCGTAAGCCGGAGTATCTGTTTTTATATACCAGCATTCAATTTTCTTATTGCTTTGCAGGAAAACAACTTCAAAAGGGAAAGCCGGCTGTTGCTTATTTTCCGGCCGGGGATGGCTGATGCCGAAGAACAGTGTTTTCAGCTTCTGACCCGTGCTTAATTTGCCGGGGTCGGCAGTTTTATGGGCAGAAGCGGTATTAAAATGCGTGAATTTCCAGGCATGAAAGGCAGCAATGATATTGATAAGAATAAAGCCGGTTACAGCTAAGAAAAAAAACCGCCGCCACATTTTTTTGCGAATGATCATTCCCTAAATCTCGTAAAAATATCTTTACCCTCCTCAACAATCCAACCTTTCAAACTTCATTACACACACTTCCCGGCGTATCTCTGTAATATACATACCCGGGATGATCAATCTTTTCTACTGTAAACTGGCGCTCTGCCCGCTCCCAGAAAGATCCGTCTTCGCTGTACCGGATATGCTTGTCAAAGCCACCCAGTATATTAAATACATGCGCCTTCCCAAAAAAAGTGGCCCCGATATGGCAGCAGGATAAATGGATGCGGCGGCTCAGATCATTTTTATCCTTTACCCATTCATCACCGATGATGATGGCGCCGCCCTCTATCAAATCAGTTTGAGGATGTGCCAGCATATATTCCATCCGTACCTGCAGGTAGTCGGGTTTGTATTCATCATCGCTGTCAAGAAAAGCAAGGTACCGGCCCACTGCAGCCTGTATGCCGGCATTTTTAGTAAGCGGGGCCTTGCGGTTGGTATGGCGCAGGTAACGGATACCGGGATGTTGCTCCTGGTAAGCTTTTACCAGCAGGAAAGTATCATCGTGGCTGCCATCGTCCACCACTATCAGCTCTGCATCGCGATAGGTTTGCCGGAGAAAAGAATCAATGCTGCGGTGCAGGTAAGCACCGCGGTCATACGTGGCCATGATGACCGACACCTGAGGATTGGCAGCAGCGTAAAGGTCAAACACCGGTTCGGGGTTTTGTGCACTCAGGTATCGCAGCAGGCGGGGAAATGTCATCAGGGTGGAGAGGTTTAATAGTTTAAGGTTTGAAGTTCGTTAGCCGCGGGCAGAAGGGTTCCATTATAAATGGTCATCGGCCAGCGATCAGCCATCATCCATAGACTATGACCTACCGTCCATACTCCCTGCATACTTCTCCACAAACCGGTAAATATTCCTCTCTCCCGATTGTGCCAGCTCTTCCCGCAGTTTTTCCAAAGGTATATCCTGCATGCGGGCTGCCTGTATCAGCTGATAGGCTTTTTCGGCTAACAGGTGCTGTCTTTTACCACTTTTTTCTGAATGGGTATGTGATTGCAGGATGGCCGCTGCCAGCTCAGCCACGCCGGTTTCATTAGTGGCCACCGTAGGGATAATAGGGATTTCTGTCCTGGTACGGCTGAATGCCGGCGCCAGCATCATCCGCAGGTTTTTAATAAACTGCGAAGCATCCGGCCGGTCTGCTTTGTTTACCACAAACACATCCGCTATCTCCATCAGTCCCGCTTTCATAGTTTGTATTTCATCACCGGCTTCGGGTACCAGCACCACGGTGGTTACATCAGCCAGGCGGGCTATCTCTATTTCGCTTTGC